>JANYLP010000009.1 GCA_025361445.1 Coriobacteriia bacterium | reverse complement strand
GGCGAGGGTTTCGAGCGCGGGTTGTGAGAGGCGCGTCGGACGATTTCTTTGGCCAACCAACGTCATGAGCCACGGCGCATATTCCGGCTGGGTGACGAATTTGGAATTGCGTTATGATCTGCCCGTGCTCACCAGGATCGTGATGTTGGCGGTCTTGGGCAGTAAGAACGTCCGTAGCTTCTTGCTGGAGTTCACGATGAAGTAGTCGTTGGGCGGGGGGAGACTCCTGGCCGGCCGCGGTCGCCGCGTCCGCGGCGGCCTTGCCGGTCAGGATCTGCACGTAGTCGACGGTGGCGTGGAGCGTTCCGGCCGGGCTCCAGACCACGTTGGTGAACAGGCATGCGTTCGTCACTGTGGTGGCCGTCAGTGTCGGGGTCGGCTCAACCGTCTTCGATGCCGGGACCGTGGGGGTGGTCTCCGGAAGCGGAGTCGTCGATGCCTCCGCGGTCGTCGTGGTCGTCACGGGCCGGATGACCACGACCGGCGCCGGTCGCGAGTTCCCGATGATCCACCCCGCGAGCCCGGCGGCGAGCGCCACGCCCACGAACGCCACTGCGTACACCCACGCTTGCGGCCCACTTCGTTGCGGCATATCGCTCATAGCCGATCCCCCCGTCGCAGCGTCCCCGACCGCGTCGTACCCAGGGTGTAGATGCGCCGAGCCCGCCTACGGGAAGTAGATCTGCTCGACCTTGGTGACCGTCGTTCCGGCCTTCACTGTCACGTAGTAGTAGGCGTGCACGTATTCGTCCTGCGGGTTCACGCCGCCCGGCATGATGTCCATGAACTGCCCGACCGGGATCTTCTTCTTTGCCGTGGCGTCGGTCCCGCCCCAACCGAGGACCGTGACCGAAGCGGTCTTCGGCAGCAGGAAGGTCCGCAGCTTCGGGTTCGAGTTCACGATGTAGTAGTCATTGGGCGGGGGTGATTCGTCGCCGGCTGCCGTCGCCGCGTCGGCCGCGGCCTTGCCGGTCAGTACCTGGACGTAGTCGACGGTGATCTTGTAGCCCTTCGTCGGGCTCCACGTCACGTCCGTGACCAGTGACGGTTCCTTCACCGTGGCGACGGTCGGTGTCGTCGTCGGCTCGACCGTGACCGTGGGCGCCACTGTCGGGCTCGTCTCCACTGGGATCGTCGTGGATGTCTCGACAGTCGAGGTAGTCGTGGTTTGAGGGACCACCGGGACGTTACGCTGCGGCGCGATCAGCCACCCTGCGCACCCCGCGACGAGGGCGACCGCGACGAAGGTCACGATGAAGACCCATACCGGAACCTGCCGCCCCTTGGGCTGATCGCTCATAGCCGACCCCTTCCCCGACACCGCCCCGATGTCTCCCTGTGCCAAAGTGTACCCCCACTTGCGTCGGCTTTCGTCTCGGCGTATATATGTTGGTATGAACATACGCTCAGATGAAATCACACCGCGCGTGGGCGAGTGCTCCGCTCGTATCGTGGATCACGAAGCTGTGGCGCGCGTGTCTGGCGCGATCCCGAACGGCGCGTCCCTCAATCGCGTTGCCGACATCTTTCGGGCGCTGGCCGACCCGACCCGCATGCGGCTCCTGCTGGCGCTCTCCGCAGAGTCTTTGTGCGTGTGCGATTTGGCCGAGGTGGCGGGCTCGAGCGAGTCGGCGGTCTCTCACCAGTTGCGTGTGCTGCGCGATTTGCGTCTCGTCGAGTGGGAGCGCGACGGCAAGCGGGCGATCTACCGCCTTGCCGACGACCACGTGCGCGACCTGCTCGGCCTCGGGCTCGCTCACGCCTCAGAGCGAGACGAGCGATGAGCGCCGCGCCGGCCCGGGCGACCTGGCGGGTCGTCGGGCTCGATTGACCCGACTGTGCGCGGACCGTGGAGAAGTCCGCTCGAGCGGTACCCGGCGTACTTGAGGCCGACCTGAACTTCGCGACCGGTGTTCTGGCGCTTTCATTCGATCCCACGAGTGATCCACGCAAAGCTGTCGTCGCGGTGGTACGCGCCGCGGGCCACGGCGTCGAGGAAGTCGGGGAGGGCGGCCAGCCGCCATCAGCCCGCACCGCGCCGACCTGGTGGCAGCTCCATGCTCACGCTGCCACGCTTGTCGCGAGCGGCTCCCTGATCGCAGCCGGCTACGCGCTGGGCTTGGTGCGCGGCGCTGCCGCCGTCGCCGACATCACGTTCGCCGCGGCGGCGCTCGCCGGCGGGTCGCTCACGGCGCCGCGGGCATGGGCGTCGTTGCGCGTCCGGTCGCTCGACATGAACGTGCTGATGGCGCTCGCGGTGATCGGTGCGGCCGTGCTCGGGGACTTCGCCGAGGCCGCGACGGTGATCTTCCTCTTCTCCATCGGGCAGTACTTGGAGGGCCGCGCACTCGAGCGGACGCGGGCCTCGATCCGGGACCTCGTGGGGCTCGCTCCCGCGCTCGCGCGCGTGCGCAGGGGCGCGGAGATGGTCGAGATCCCGCCGCAGGACGCGGCGATCGGAGAGACTCTCGTCGTGCGCCCAGGCGAGCGGATCGCGCTGGACGGCATCGTCGCGTCGGGTGCGTCGGCGGTCGATGAGGCGGCGATCACCGGCGAGCCGATGCCGGTGGCCAAGACGGTCGGCGACACGGTCTTCGCGGGCACACTGAACGGAGGGAGCCTGCTCGAGGTCGCGGTCTCCCGCGTGGCGGCCGACTCGACGCTGGCCCGCGTGATCCACATGGTCGAGGACGCCCAAGCGTCCCGGGCGCCGGTGCAGACACTCGTCGACCGCTTCACACGCTGGTATACGCCCACGGTAGTGATCGGCGCACTCCTCGTGGCCGTCGCTCCACCGTTGCTCGGGTGGGGAGCGTTCGCCGATTGGGCGTACCGCGCGCTGGTGCTGCTCGTCGTTTCGTGCCCGTGCGCGCTCGTGATCTCCACGCCGGTGGCGATCGTGTCCGCGATCACCCGCGCCAGCCGCGACGGGCTGCTCGTGAAGGGCGGCGCGTACCTGGAGGTCGCCGCGCGCGTCACCGCGATCGCATTCGACAAGACCGGCACGCTGACCATGGGGCGCCCCCGGGTGACCGACGTCGTCCCCATCGGTGAGTCTGACTCCGCGCGGATCCTGCAGGTCGCGGCAGCGATGGAAGCGGGTTCCACGCATCCGCTCGCAGCAGCGGTACTGAGCGCGCGCGGACCGCATCCGGATGGCCTCACGGCGACGGGTCTGGCCGATGTGGCAGGGCGCGGGCTCGAGGCGACCGTGGGCGGGAGCACGTACGGACTCGGAAGCCCGGCGTTCGCGCTCGAACGCGGCGCGGTCGACGCAGCCACCACCGCGCTGATCGAGCAACTCGAGACCCAGGGCAAGACCGTCCTCGTCCTGTTCGATGAGCACGGCGCGCAGGGCCTGATCGCGGCCGCGGACGAAGTGCGGCCCGAGGCGGCAGCCACGCTGCGCGCGCTGCGATCGTCCGGCATTCGGCACATCGTGATGCTCACAGGTGACAACGAGCGCACCGCGGCCGCCGTGGCCGCGCACGCGGGCGTCACCGAGCATCGGTCGCGGCTGCTTCCGCAGCACAAGGTGGACGCGGTCCGGGAGCTCGCGGCCCGCTACGGAACGGTCGCGATGGTCGGTGACGGCATCAACGACGCACCCGCTCTGGCCGCATCCGGGCTCGGCATCGCGATGGGGGCGGCCGGATCGGACACCGCCATGGAGACCGCGGACGTGGCGATCATGGCGCCGGACATCTCGGGCCTGCCGTCGCTGTTCCGCCTCGGGCGCCGGACCGTCCGGATCATACGCGCGAATGTGGCCTTCTCGATCGCCACCAAGGCGGTCGTGCTCGTCCTCGCGGTGATCGGGTACGCGCCGCTTTGGCTCGCGGTCTTCGCCGACATGGGGGTGTCGCTGCTCGTCACCGCCAACGGGCTCCGACTGCTCCGCCGGTCCTGACTCGACGTCTTGGCGGATACTAGGGCAGATGATCCACGCTCGCCGCGGCGGGCGCTGCAGATCCGAGCGCTACGAGGGAGGGTGAGGCCGATGGCCGGGATCGACCCGATGGAGCTGTTCGCACTCTGGATGTTCACGCACGACCAGGCCGACGACCTGATGATGCAATCGGTGGCCAGGGGTGAGGCCGTATCCGGGGAGGGCATGTCCGGCGGCCCCGACGCGTTCACCGACGGCTTCATGGCGATGGTGTCCGAGGAGAAGGAGCGCCTGATGGCCGAGATCGCCGCCGGGCCGCTCGCCGGGCCAGAGCCTGAGGATGAGAAGTACACCGAGCTCACATTCGCGGTGGGCGAGCTTCGCGGGCGGATGGACCAGATGCAGGCGACCCTCGACGCGATCGCCGTCAAACTCGGCGCCGGCGGGAAATAGGCGCCTCCGGTGTCCGCCCGCTCCCGCAGGATCGTCCGCACG
>JANYLP010000001.1 GCA_025361445.1 Coriobacteriia bacterium | reverse complement strand
ACCTGCCATGCGGCCGGATCGCCGCATCCGTACCACGCGACCCAGAACACCGGGCACGTCGCGACCATCCCGGGTTGCACGACAGGGGCCGACTGCCATACCGGTGGCACCAACGTGGCAGCGATCCACTCCGTCACCGCGTCCGGTTGCGCAGCGTGCCACGCTACAGGCAAGCCGCCACTGACGCTTGTGTGCTCCACCTCAGGCTGCCACGTCTACTACTCACTGGCGTCTCACATGCCTGTCCACGGCTACTGTGACTCGTGCCACCGCAGTGCAGATAGCGCGTACAGCCACAGTACTCCGGGGAACATCGACACATTGGCGGACTGCTCATACTGCCACGGGACGCCGCCGGTGTATCCATCCAACCCATCCCCGCTCAACTACCACGGCTGGGGAAACGACGGTTGCGAGACCTGGGACTGCCACTACTAGATCCGCACCGGCTTCTGGCGCCCGAAGGCCCCGGTCCACACGGACCGGGGCTTTCTCTTTGCCCCGCCCATCCCGGCTACCTAGCAGGGGAGCGCCCCCGCAACGCGAACATCACCAGCTAGGAACCGACAGCGCCATCCCACACGAGAGGCAACACAGATGCGGGTCGTCAGGGTCTTCGCAGGCGAGGATGTTCGATACGGTCTGGCCGACGCGTCGACCATCACGCTCATCTCCGACGAGCCGTTCGCCGCGTGGGAGACCGACGACGTGATCTCGATGGTCGGGGCGCGCCTCATGCCCCCCGCGATGCCCACGAAGATCGTGTGCGTCGGCGTGAACTACAAGACGCACGCCAGCGAGATGGGCCACGAGCTTCCCGAGGAACCCCTCATCTTCCTCAAGCCACCCACCTCGATGAATGCCCCTTGTGGCGATATCCACCTCCCGGTGGGTGCCGGGCGTGTCGACTACGAGGGCGAGCTGGCCGTCGTGATGGGGCGTCGGGCGCATCGGGTCAGTCCGGAAGATGCTCTCACGTTCGTGCTCGGCTACACCTGCGCGAACGACGTCACCGCGCGCGACATCCAGAAGCGCGACGGCCAGTGGACGCGCGCCAAGGGGTTCGACGGATTCTGCCCGCTCGGACCGTGGGTCGAGACCGACGTCGATCCCTCGGATCTACTGCTCGAGACGTTCGTCAACGGGGAGTGCGTCCAGTCGGCTCGCACCAGCGACATGATCTTCGACGTGCCGACACTCGTGAGCTTCATCAGCCACGTCATGACGTTGCTGCCCGGCGATATCGTGCTCACCGGCACGCCGTCCGGCATCGGGGAGCTCCACTCCGGAGACGTCGTCGAGGTGCGCATCGAGGGCATCGGCGGACTCACCAGCCGCGTGGTCTAGTCCCGCGCGTCCTGCGTGAGCAGGGACGGCCGCGTGATGAGCACGAGCGCCCAGCCAAGGAGCGCGAATGCGCCGCCCGCGATCGCCCATGACGGCCCGACGGCCTCAGCGATCGCTCCGAAGGCGACCGCCGACAGTGGCATCACGCCGAGGAAGCACATGATGAAGACGGACATCACGCGTCCTCGCAGGCGTTGCGGAACGTTCGCCTGGACGGAGGTGTTCGCCAGGGAGTTCGTCGTCAGCAGGCACGCTCCGGCGATAGCGGACAGGACCGCCGAGAGCCACAGCCAGGGCGTGAACGCGAAGGCGACGAGCACCAGGGCCATCGCGAGGATCGTCCAGCGCATCAGGCGCTCGCGGCGCACCGTGTGAGGCAGGCTGGCCACGACGAGAGCGCCGACGAGCGACCCGAGCCCGTTCAGCGTGAACAGCACCGTGTAGACGTTGGTGAAGTCGTGGTAGCCGAGCACCTTGTCGGCGACGGATGGCATAAGCACCACGTACGGCATCCCCGCGAACGTCAGGATCGCCGTGCTGAGGATCACGATGCCGATCATGCGGTGCGTGAAGCAGTAGTGCACTCCCTCGGTGAGCGACTTCCACATCCCCTCGTGTTGGCTCTGCGGCCGCGCGGGTGCCGAGTGCGGGGACGTGCGCACAGCCATGAGCGCTGCGATCACGAACAGAAAGCTGATCGCGTTGATCCAGAACACATAGGCGATGCCCGCGGCCTGTCCGACGAGGAAGATCACGCCGAGTGCCGCGGCACCGCCGAGCATGCGCGCGGACTGGAACTGAGCCGAGTTGAGCGCGATCGCGTTGAGGAGGTTCTCGCGAGGCACGAGGTCCGGGATGATCGCCTGCCACGCGGGAAACGACAGGGCGGTCAGAACGCCGGCGATCAGTCCAAGTCCGCCCACGATCGCGAGCGACTCGACCGGTGTACTCGCGCTGAGGTTCCCGGTGACATACAGGATCCCGAAAGCGATCGCCTGGAACATCAGGAGTACCTGTGCCCAGATGATCAGTTTGCGCTTGTCGAGACGATCCGCGAGGACTCCGCCCGGCAGCGCCAGGAACAGATTAGGGATCTGCGAAGCGAAGGTGACCAGCCCGAGGTCGGCTTCGGAGCGCCGGAAGCTGTAGGCGATGAGCGCGATCACGGCTCCCTGCATCCAGGTGCCGACGTTGCTCACGAGCGCACCGCTCCAGAAGAGCATGTAGCCGCGGTGCCGGAATGACTCGAAGGTCCCGCCTCGGCGCACGACATCGTACGTCGGGCTGTTGGTATCCGACTCCGCCTCCGCGACCGAGGTGGGTACGCCCGCGTCGAAGTCGAACGCAGGGGGAGGGGTCTCGTTGTTGTGGCCTGACATCGGATGCTGCTCCGTGGGGATCGGCGAGGCGGAAGTGAGAGCCTCGCTCGAAGGCGCGACCGTGCAGGCATGATACCCCCAGCACCGCAGCCAGCACGGCGGCGGGGACTTCTCCGTTTGACTTCCGTCATATGCGGCGCAGGCGATCCTGTGTAGGCTCGGTGGCGACACGAGCGCGTATCCGGAAGGAACTGAGAATGGAAGCGATGGCCGAGATGTCCAAGTCGATAGCTCGACCAGACGTTGACACTCAGGACACTCCGCCGCTCCTCAGGACATATTCGCTTGCGTACGCGCTCGGAGCGCTGTTCCTGGCGATCGAGATGTTCGTGCTCGGTACGCAGTCCAAGTACGCCTTCACGGACGTCTACATGATCGCGCTGGTCATGCCACCGGTGCTCACAGCGCTGTCTCTGCTCCTCGTCGATCGCTACGGGAAGGCCCGGACGCTACCCCTGCGGATGGTCGTCCTGACGCTCGTGGCCAGCGTGGTCAGCATCATCTCGACCGTTGTGCTGACCCCCTTCCTGATCCTCATGTTCCGGGAAGGCGTCGGTCGCAACCTGTCGGCCACGGGGGCGCTGTCCGCGGTCTCTCTTGCGATCGTGAGCGCGCCACTCGTCGTGGAACTAGTGCGCTTCGTGAAGGCCGGGCTCTGGCTACGCGCTGCGCTGATGGTAGCGGGGCTCATCGTGGTCGCTGTGGCGCTCTCGATGGCGCTGGCGCCCACCGGTCCGCTCGCCTCATCGATGCGACTCGACCAGGGGGAACTCCTCATGATCACGTCCTCGTGGTGGCTTCCGGTCTACGCTCTCTCGGCCGCCTATGCCCGCCGTTTCGGCATGGCCTGACGAGCGGTTCCGCGCGTCCGCTCGTCCCTCGATAATGTGACGGGCGGGGTCCGGAATCGGGGTCGCGTGTCACCCCGCGGTGCTACCATCGGAGGCGCACTCGAACCCTCGACGGACCCCGGGCGGAGGCCTCGAACGTAATGCACGCTGACCGTCTTCGCACCCCCGATGTCGAGCGGCTCATGGCCGCCTTCGCGTCCCTCGGCGACCCGGATGACGTGTACGCGTTCCTGCAGGACGTCTGCACGGTCCGCGAGATCCAGGAGATGGCGCAGCGCCTCGAAGTGGCGAGGATGCTGTCCGACGGCGAGCACTACGACCGCATCACTGAAGTCACCGGGGCTTCGACGACGACGATCAGCCGTGTGAGCCGCGCGCTTCACTACGGCGCAGACGGTTACCGCAACGTCCTCTCGCACACACGGGAGGCGTGACCCGCCCCGTGTCGTTCGTCCACCTGCACACCCATTCCGAGTACTCGCTCCTCGACGGCGCCGCGAAGATCGGCGCACTCGTCGCGCGCGCCAAAGAGCTCGAGATGCCGGCGCTGGCGCTCACCGACCACGGCAACATGTACGGTGCTGTCGACTTCTATAAGCAGGCACGGGGAGCGGGAATCAAACCGGTTCTCGGCTGCGAGGTCTACTTCACCCCCGGCTCGCGTTTGGCACGGGACGGCAAGCCGGACATCTACCATCTGCTACTCCTCGCAAAGAACCTCGAGGGCTACCAGAACCTCATGGCGATCGTCTCCGAGGCCTGGATCACCGGCTTCTACTATCGTCCGCTCGTCGACGAGGAGTTGCTGCGCCAGTACAGCGCAGGCCTGATCGGATCGAGCGCGTGCATGTCCGGCATCGTCAGCAAGTCGGTGGAGAACGGCGACGTTGCCAAGGCGCGCGACTGGGCAGAGCGGTATTCACGCATCTTCGGCGAGGGCGACTTCCTCATCGAGCTTCAGCAGCAGGGGATCACGGCTGACAACGGCGTCACGCAGCACGACCTGAACCGGGAGCTCGCCGCCATAGCGCGCGAGAAGGGCCTCCCGCTCATCGGCACGAACGACATCCACTACGTGTACGCCGACGACGCCAAGACGCAGGACATGCTCCTGTGCATCCAGACCGGCAAGGTCCTCGACGACACGCAGCGCATGCGTTTCTCGTGCGACCGTTTCTTCATGCGGACCGCCGAGGAGATGTCCGAGGCGCTCGTGGAGTATCCCGAGGCGATCTCGAACACGTTGGATGTCGCCGAGCGCTGCAACGTCGAGCTCGAGTTCAACAAGATACTGCTGCCCGTGTTCGCCGTGCCCGAGCGTCTCGCAGGGATGGACGAGCAGGAGGCGCTCGACGCGTATCTCGAAGAGGAATGCCTCGTGGGAATGGTCGAGCGCTACGGCGACCCGATCCCGCCCGAGCCACTCGAGCGGCTCTACTACGAGCTCGGGGTCATCAAGGACAAGGGCTTCGCCGGCTACTTCCTCGTCGTCCAGGACTTCATCGCATGGGCGAAGAGCAAGGGCATCGGCGTGGGGCCGGGACGAGGCAGCGCGGCCGGTTCGATCATCGCGTACGCACTGCGTATCACCGCGCTCGATCCACTCGAGCACGGGCTGCTGTTCGAGCGCTTCCTCAACCCCGAGCGTACCGAGATGCCCGACATCGACATCGACTTCGACGACGAGCGTCGCGGCGAGGTCATCGACTACGTCCGGGACAAGTACGGCGTGGACAAGGTCGCCCAGATCATCACCTTCTCCAAGATGAAGGCGCGGGCGGCGGTTCGCGACGCCGGCCGGATCCTCGGCTACCCGTTCGGTGTGCCGGACAAGGTCGCCAAGATGGTCCAGGAAGGCCCCGAGGCCGACATCGCGTCGTCGCTGAAGCTCAACCCGGAGCTGCGTGCGGCGTACGAGACGGACGGCGATACGAAACGGATCGTCGACGCCGCCCTCGCGCTCGAAGGGTTCGTGCGCGGCGAGGGCGTTCACGCGGCCGGCGTCGTGATTTGTCGCGATCCCTTGCACCTCCACACGCCGATCAAGCGGGACACGAAGAACGAGTCGGTCGTCACGCAGTACGAGGGCAAACTCATCGCCTCCCTCGGCCTGCTCAAGATGGACTTCCTCGGCCTTCGCACCCTGACGGTGATCGCCAAGGCACTCAGGGAGATCAAGGCGAATCACGGCGTCGACATCGACATCGAGAAGATCCCGATGGACGACAAGCCGACGTACGCGCTGCTGCGCAGGGGTGACGTCGACGGCGTGTTCCAGGTCGAGTCCGGCGGCATGCGCCAGTTGCTCAAGGATCTCAAGCCGACGCAGTTCTCGGATGTCGCGGTCTTGGTCGCGCTCTATCGCCCAGGGCCGCTGCAGTCCGGCATGGTCAAGGACTTCGTCGAGCGCAAGCACGGTCGCCAGAAGATCGTCTACTACGACGATCGCATCAAGCACATCCTGGAAGAGACCCATGGCACGATGGTCTACCAGGAGCAGGTCATGCGCCTGTCCATGGACATGGCCGGGTTCCCTGCGGCCAAGGCGGACAAGCTCCGCAAGGCGATGGGGAAGAAGGACCCCGCAGAGATGGCTAAGTGGCGCGAGGACTTCGTCGAGGGCGCCGTCTCGGCGACGTTCGATCGCAAGGTCGCGGAGCAGGTCTACGACGACATCGAGAAGTTC
Source organism: Coriobacteriia bacterium (assembly GCA_025361445.1). GTDB lineage: Bacteria > Actinomycetota > Coriobacteriia > Anaerosomatales > PALSA-660 > PALSA-660. Next base: position 30,073 of record JANYLP010000001.1, on the reverse strand, counting down.
GCCGGGTACGGTTTCAACAAGAGCCACTCCGCGGCGTACGGGCTGATCTCGTACCAGACCGCCTACCTGAAGGCGCACTACCCGAAGGAGTACATGGCAGCGGTGCTGTCGAGCTACTCCGGCAAGACCGAGAGCATCGTGAAGTACGTCGCGGCAGCCAAGCGCGGCGGGATCCCGGTCCTGCCGCCGGACGTGAACTCCTCGGGCGCTGACTTCACGGCGGTTCCGGAGGGCATCAGGTTCGGCCTCGCGGGCGTGCGCAACGTCGGCGACGGCGTCGTCGCGGACATCGTGTCCGAGCGCACCTCGGGCGGCCCGTTCGCGTCGCTTCAGGACTTCTGCGCGCGCGTCGAGCCGAGAGTGCTCAACAAGCGCATGCTCGAATCGCTCATCAAGGCCGGGGCGTTCGACTCCACCGGCTATACCCGGAAGCACCTCATCGGGATGATGAGCGACGCCGTCGATCTCGCTTCCAAGCGAGCGCGCGACGACGAGGCGGGGCAGACCGGCCTGTTCGAGATCGAAGGCGCCGCCGACCACGGTTTCGGACACCACGTGCCGGCTCCGGACGGTGACGAGTGGGAGAAGGCGATGAAGCTCGCCTTCGAGAAGGAGATGCTCGGCATCTACGTCTCCGACCATCCGCTGCGCGAGATCGCCTCGGTCATCGAGGGCGCGCGAACCGTGTCGATGGCGGACATGGACATCCTCGCCGATGGCCAGTCGGGATGGTTCGCCGGCATCCTGACGACCGTCGCGCGCGTGGTCACCAAGAAGGGGAAGTCGATGATCGACTTCACCCTCGAGGACCTCGACGGCTTCGCGGAGGGCCGGCTCTTCGGCAACGTGTACGCCAAGTACGAGAGTCTGTTCTCTGAGGACGCGATCGTGAGGATCCGGGCGAAAGTCGAAGTGTCCGATCGCGGCCGCAAGCTCCAGGTGATCGAAGTGGTGCCGATCGGGCTTGACGGCTCGTTCGCGCGCGGTCCCGGTGTGCTGCTCATCCGTGACGATGGCGCGCGCTTCACCGACCCTGAGGTGCTCGACTGGTTCAAGCGCGTCGTGCCCCGCTACCCGGGACGCGACAGCGTCCGCGTGGAGATCTCCAACGGTGGCGGTACGAAGACCTACGCGCTGCCACCCGAGGTCTATCAGGTCGACATGTCGTCCCATCAGCTCCATGCGGAGCTTCGAGAGGTGTTCGGCGCGGACTCGGTGCACGAGCTGTAGGGGGTTGCGCACGTCCGGTGCGGATGATACTTTATCACGGCATCACTCTACTGTGCTAAAGCGCACGAGTGCGAAACGACCCCATTCGGAAGGGACTTCATCGATGCGTCCCGTCACCCCTCGCGGATTCCGCGACGTGCTCTTCGAAGAAGCGGCCGAGCGCCGCGTGGTCACAGCCGCCGTTGCTGAGGTCTTCGGTCGGTACGCCTACCGTTTCGTTGAGACTCCCGCCGTCGAGGAGTACGCGACGCTCGAGGCGGCCCTTGGCGCGTCCGTTTCGGGTGCGGCGTTCCGCCTCGTCGACCTCGACGGCTCGCTGCTCGCGCTGCGTCCGGAGATGACGCTTCCGATCGCGCGTCTGGCGGCCTCCCGTCTCGGAGGCGAGTCCGGGCCGCAGCGGCTGTGCTACTCCGCGGACGTGTACCGCGAACATGCGTCGCTGCGAGGGGAGTCCCGCCAGTTCGCACAGCTCGGGGTGGAACTGCTCGGCGCGAACGGCCCTGCGTCTGACGCTGAGGTCGTTGCCGTGCTCGTCGACGCGCTGCGTGCGGCAGGCCTCGCCGACTTCACGGTGGGTGTCGGTACCGTTGCCGTGCTCCGGGCGCTCATCGACGCGGCCGCCGCGGGCGCGGAGTGGGCCGATGCGCTGATGGCCGCCGCCCACGCCCGCAACCTCGTGGCGTTCGACGTGCTCTCCGTCGCTCCCGGCGTGCCCGAAGCTGTTGGATCCGCGCTGCGACGGGTGGTGCGGATCGCGGGCGGACGGGAAGCGATCGACGCGTGTCGCGAGGCCGCCGGTTCGGCCGGGTGCGCGGGCGCCCTCGACGCTCTCGAGGCCGCATGGGACCTTCTGGAGGCTGCAGGTGTGGCGGAACGTGTTCGTGTCGACTTCGGCATCCTGCGTTCGTTCGACTACTACACCGGCCTGATCGTCGAGGCCTACGCTCCCGGGCTCGGCCTGCCGCTCGGAGGCGGAGGGCGCTACGACGACCTGCTCGCCGCTTTCGGCGCGCCCATGCCTGCTGCCGGTTTCGCTCTCTCTCTAGAGCGCGTGATGATCGCGCTGGCGGCACAGGGTGTCGAGGTGCCGGTCCGAGGGCTCGATGCGCTCGTCGGCGGTGACCCGCTCGAGTGCGCGCGCGAGTGCGCGCGCCTGCGCGCCAGCGGTTGGCGGGTGCAGGCGAGCGCAGCGAGCGATCCCAACGTGCTGCGCGACGAGGCACAGGCCGCCGGCGCGTCCTACCGACTGGTGGCAGGCGCCTGCGTGATGCTGCGGGTGTTCGACGGGATGACGGTCACCCGGGATCCGCTTCCCACGCCACCCACGCTCGCATCCTCGCCGGCGAAGGGAGGCTGCGATGTCTGATTCCCGACTGCGCATGGCTGTGCCGAAGGGCGCGCTCTTCGACGGCACTGTCGCGCTGCTTGCGCAAGCGGGCATCGATGTCGGAGCGCTCGCCGAGCCGGGGCGCCAGCTCATCATCGACACGGCCGAGATGCGCTTCATCATCTGCAAGCCGACCGACATTCCGGCCTACATCGCCTACGGCGCCGCTGACGTGGCGGTCTCGGGCGCGGATGTGCTCGCGGAGGCCGCACTCGACGTCGTCGAGCTGCTGGACCTCGGGTTCGGACGCTGCCGCTTCGTGGTCGCCGAGCGGGAAGGCGCGGCGGAAGAGGTCGCGCGTTCCTACAGTCGCCTCGGAGTGATCCGCGTTGCGACGAAGTACCCGCGCATCGCCGAGGCGTACTTCGCGTCCCGTGGCGTTCAAGTGGAGCTCATGAAGCTGCACGGCAACATCGAGCTCGCTCCGCTCGTAGGGTTGGCGGACCAGGTCGTCGACATCACGGCGACAGGAACCACACTTCGCGAGAACGGATTGCGTATCGTGGACGAGGTCATGGACTCGAGCGCGCGCTTCATCGCGAACCCGGTCTCCATGAGGATCGACGCACAGCGGGTTACGGGCCTCGCCGAGCGCCTCGGGCGCGCGGCGGCGCAGGCATAGGGGGAGTACACGTGATCATGCGAAGGATCGAACTCAAGCGTGGCCGCTCGCTGGACGCCGGGGAACTGCGGCGTGGCGGCGGCGTGGATCCCGAGGTGCTCTCGGCCGCGGCACGGATCGTGGAGGATGTCCGCCGGCGTGGCGACGAAGCCGTTCGTGAGTACACCGAGCGCTTCGACGGAGTCGCGATCGAGGTCATGCGCGTGACCAGCGAGGAGATCGAGGCCGCCGTGGCCACGGCGCCGCCGGAGTTCAAGGACGCTCTCGCGGTCGCCGCTGCGTCGATCTACGAGTTCCACGAGCGGCAGGTCCCTCAGTCGTGGTTCACCACGGAAGAGGGCGTGTTCGTGGGGCAGAAGGTCACGCCACTTCGCCGGGTCGGCATCTACGTCCCGGGCGGCCGCGCCTGCTATCCGTCCAGCGTGCTGATGAACGCCATCCCGGCGGTCGTCGCCGGCGTGGACGAGATCGCCATGGTCGTGCCTCCGGCACGGGACGGTTCGGTCAGCGCGTACGTGCTCGCGGCGGCGGCCGAGGTCGGGATCTCCGAGATCTACAAGGTCGGCGGAGCCCAGGCGATCGCCGCGCTCGCGTTCGGGACTGCGCAGATCCCTGCGGTCGATAAGATCACCGGCCCCGGCAACGCCTATGTCACCGCGGCGAAGAAGCTCGTCGTCGGCGACGTGGGCATCGACATGCTCGCGGGGCCGTCCGAGGTGTGCGTGCTGGCCGACGAGACCGCGGAGCCGGCCTTCGTGGCGATCGACCTCATGGCGCAGGCCGAGCACGACCCGAATGCCCGCGTGTTTCTCGTCACATCCGATCCGACCCTTCCCGACGAGGTGGAGGAAGCGCTCGACATCCTGCTCGCGGAGGCCCCTCGCGCCGACGTGATCCGCCGCAGCCTCACCGACAACGGTCTCGTCGTCGTGGTTGAGGACGCGGATGCGGCGATCGATGCGGCGAACGCGATCGCGCCCGAGCACCTCGAGGTCATGATGGCCGAGCCGTTCGAGCTGCTCGGCCAGATCCGCAACGCGGGGGCCATCTTCCTCGGTCCGTGGACCCCTGAATCGGTGGGCGACTACGTCGCGGGGCCCAACCACGTCCTGCCGACCGGCGGCACCGCGCGCTTCTCGAGTCCGCTGTCCGTCGATGACTTCGTCAAGAAGTCTTCGGTGATCTCGTACTCCCGCGCGGCGCTCGAAGCGGATGCCGCGACGATCATCACGCTCGCCTCGGCAGAGGGTCTCGATGCTCACGCCGACGCCGTAGCGCTGCGACTCGAGCTCGCCGACGAGATGGACGCCGAGTCCGGCGCCGACGGGGAGGACTAGCGCATGGGGCGCCTCAAAGGCCCGCGTCCGGAACTGGCCGACCTCACCACCTACGATGCGCGCGAGCCGCACGTCGAGATCAACTTGTCCGCGAACGAGAACCCCGCCAACCTGCCGCACGAGCTTGTGGCGAACATGGCGAAGCGCCTGCCGGAAGTCGCCTTCAACCGCTATCCGGACCCGATGGCGACCGCGTTGCGCACACAGATCGCCGATGCGAACGGCCTCGACCCCGGCAACGTGATCATGGGCAACGGTGGTGACGAGCTCATCTTCGACCTCATGCTCGCGTGGGGCGGCCCGGGCCGCACGCTGTTGAGCACGCCGCCCACCTTCGCGATGTACGAGATCGACGCGAAGCTCACCGGAACGACCATCGTGGAGGTTCCGCGCCGCTCGAAGGACTTCTCACTCGACGAGAAGGCGGTCCTCGCGCGGCTGGCTCAGGGCGGCATCGACATCGTCATGATCTCCAACCCGAACAACCCGACGGGCAACCTCGCCCCGGAGACGTTCCTCATCGACGTGCTCAAGGCGACCGATGCGCTCGTGCTCATCGACGAGGCGTACTTCGAGTTCTCGCGCCACACGATGCGTCCGCACATGGAGCGGCATCCGAACCTCGTGATCCTCCGGACGTTCTCGAAGGCCTTCTCGCTCGCGGGGCTGCGCGTGGGCTACCTGCTCGCGAACGAGGAAGTCGTGAGTGAGCTCACCAAGGTGCGCCAGCCGTACTCGGTGGATCGCTTCAGCCAGTGGGTCGCCGGGATGGTGTTCCGCGAGCGTGTCGTGTTCGAGGCGCAGATCCAGGAGCTGCTCCGGCATCGCGACGTGGTCGAGCACGGTCTCTCGAGGATCCCGCACGTGAAGGTCTTCGGGAGCGAGGCGAACTTCGTCCTGTTCCGCGTGGAGCGCGCCGCCGCCGTGTGGCGCGACCTTCTGCACTCACACGGGATACTGGTGCGCGACGTGTCCCGGGTGCCGGGCTGCGACGAGTGCCTGCGCGTGACGATCGGGTCCGAGCGCGAGAACCGTGCGTTCCTGACCGCCATGGAGGAGCTCATGAGGCAGCGCAGGGAGAGCGACATGTTCGGGACGACCAGCAACGATGAACACGATGCGGCGACGACGGTCCTCGGCCCGTTGTCCTGAATCCCGGCAGTGATGACGAAGGGGTGTTTGTGATGGGACGCAGCGCGCGCATCGAACGGACGACGAACGAGACGACGGTCGTCGTCGAACTCGACCTCGACGGGTCCGGGACGACGTCGGTCGCGACCGGCGTGCCCTTCTTCGACCACATGCTCGATGCGCTGGGTCGGCACTCGCTCATCGATCTGTCGGTGGACGCCCGTGGCGACCTCGCCGTGGACGCGCACCACACGGTCGAGGACACCGGCATCTGTATCGGGCAGGCGCTGGCTTCGGCGCTCGGCGACCGTGCCGGCATCCGGAGGTTCGGCTCGGCCGCGGTGCCGCTCGATGAGGCGCTCGTGCTGGCCGCCGTCGACATCTCCGGACGAGGGTCGCTCACCTACGAGGTCCCGGTCCCGATCGAGATCATCGGGACGTTCGACACGACGTTGGCGCGCGAGTTCGTTGCCGCGCTGGCCGCCAACGCCGGCATCACCGTGCACCTGCACGAGGTCGCCGGTGACAACGCCCACCACATCATCGAGGCTGCCTTCAAGGCCCTGGCGCGGGCCCTGCGCGAGGCCGTCGAGCTCGATCCGCGCGTCACCGGCGTGCCGTCCACGAAGGGCGTCCTGTGAGCGTCGTCTCCACACCGGGGATAGCCATCGTCGACTACAAGATGGGCAATCTGCGCAGCGTCGAGAAGGGCTTCGCCGCGGCCGGAGTGTCCGATGTCGTCGTGACCGCTGACCCGCTCGTTCTCGCTCGGGCGCGAGGGATCGTGCTGCCGGGCGTCGGTGCATTCCGCGACGCGGCCGCGAACCTCGAGGAGTCGGGGCTTCGCGACGTCCTACTGACGCGTGCGGCGGAAGGCGTGCCGCTCCTCGGGATCTGCCTCGGCATGCAGCTGCTGGCGACCGTCGGGCTCGAGGACGGCGAATGGCAGGGGCTGGGGCTCGTGCCCGGGCGCTGCGAGCGACTGCCCGGCGGCGTCAAGATCCCGCACATCGGTTGGAACACGGTCGCCTTCCCACGCCCGAGCCGCCTGTTCGATGGGATCGAGGACGGCAGCGCGTTCTACTTCGTGCACAGCTATCACGTGGCGCCCGCCGACCCGTCGGCGACGATCGGAGTCACGGAGCATGGGATCCCGTTCGCGGCAGCCGTGAGTGGCGGCAACGTGTTCGGCGTCCAGTTCCATCCCGAGAAGTCCTCGGAGTGCGGCCTCGCGCTGCTGAGGAACTTCGCTACCATCGTCGAGGAGGTGTCTGCGTGAGCGTGCTGATCCTGCCCGCGATCGACATCCTGGCCGGCCGTGTGGTGCGGTTGCGTCAGGGCAGCTTCGACGAGGTCACCGTCTACAACAACGACCCGGTCGATCAGGCGAGGCGCTGGGCCGATGCCGGCGCCGAGGTCATCCACGTCGTGGACCTCGACGGCGCGGTCACGGGCGAGCCGGTCAACTTCGCGTCCATCGCGGCCATCGTCGCGGCCGTCCACGTTCCGGTCCAGGTCGGGGGCGGCATCCGCAGCGAGCGCACGCTGGAACGGCTGTTCGATGCCGGTGTCGCCCGAGCGGTCCTCGGCACGGCGCTCATCCTGGATCCCGACTTCGTGAAGCGCGCGTGCGCTCGCTGGCCCGGGATCGTGGCGGGGGTCGACGCTCGTGCGGGCCGCGTGGCGATCGAGGGCTGGAAGCAGGGAACCGAGCGTGACGTCGCCGATGTGGTCGCGGAGCTCGGGTCACTCGGCGTGACACGGGTCGTCTACACGGACATCGCGCTCGACGGCATGCAGTCCGGCCCGAACCTCAAGGCCTACGAGGAGCTTTCGCTGACCACTGAGGCGGCGATCATCGCCTCCGGTGGCGTCTCCACGATTGCCGACATCCGGGCGCTGGTTCAGGTGCCCGGTATCGAGGGCGTCATCGTCGGCAGGGCCCTCTACGAGCACTCCTTCGACCTGCCCCGCGCCATCGCCGCCGGACGCGGAGAGGCATAGGTCCGAAGCGATGCTGATGAAGCGCGTCATACCGTGTCTCGATGTTCACGCCGGCCGCGTCGTCAAGGGCGTCAACTTCGTCGACCTGCGCGATGCGGGCGACCCGGTCGAGCTCGCGCGCTTCTACGACGCGGAGGGCGCCGACGAGCTCGTGTTCCTCGACATCACCGCCACCCACGAGGACCGTCCCACGATGCTCGACGTGGCTTCCCGCACCGCCGAGGTCTGCTTCATCCCGTACACGGTCGGCGGCGGCATGCGCTCGCCCGCGGACATCCGCGCCATGCTGCTCGCCGGCTGCGACAAGATCTCGCTCAACTCCGCGGCCGTCGCCTCACCCGCCCTCATCACCGAGACGAGCCGCATATACGGTTCGCAGTGCATCGTGGTCGCGATCGACGCCCGGCGCGTGCCGGGCGGTCGTGATCGCTGGGAGGTCTTCGTCTCCGGAGGACGCACGAACACGGGCATGGACGCGGTGGAGTGGGCGCGCAAGGCCGTCTCTCTCGGTTCCGGCGAGATCCTTCTCACGAGCATGGATCGCGATGGCACGAACGATGGGTACGACATCCCGCTCACGCGCGCGATCGCCCGCGCGGTGGGCGTCCCCGTGATCGCGAGCGGGGGAGCGGGGAGTCTCGACGACTTCGCTGAGGTCGTCATCGAGGCCGACGCCGATGCCGTTCTTGCGGCCTCGACGCTCCACTACGGCACGTTCCGCATCCGTGATATCAAGGCCGCCATGGCTGCCGCCGGCGTGCCGGTGCGGCTCGTGGACGTCCCCGACGATCCCGCGCGCCCCGCTCCGTTGACGTGGAAGGGATGAGGCCTCATGGACCGCGAGCGCGACGACCTGAAGGTCGATGACCTGATGTGGGGCGAAGGAGGCCTTCTGCCGGCGATCGTGCAGCAGAGCGGCAGCAGCGAGGTGCTCATGCTCGCGTGGATGGACCGCACGGCGCTTGAGCGCACGCTGGAGACCGGGCGAGCGTGGTTCTGGAGCAGGAGTCGCCAAACGTACTGGATGAAGGGTGAGAGCTCCGGAAACGTCCAGGATGTCGCCGAGGTGCGCTACGACTGCGATGGGGATGCGCTGTTGCTCGTCGTCGAACAGCGCGGCGCGGGTGCGTGCCACACAGGCGAGCGCACCTGCTTCTACCGGACGCTGCCGCTCGTCGCGCCCGACGCGGCCGTGGCGGTCGCCGCGCCGGTCGGTCCGCGTCTCGGCGACGTGCTTGCCGACCTCGTGGCCGTGCTCGAACAGCGCAAACGCGACCTTCCCGAGGGCAGTTACACCACGAAGCTGTTGTCAGGCCCCCAAGACAAGCTTCTGAAGAAGATCGCCGAGGAGTCAGGCGAGGTCATCATCGCCGCGCGCGACCACGATCCCGCCCAGACGCGCTACGAAGCCGCGGACCTGCTCTACCACCTCCTCGTCGTTCTGGTTCGCGAGGGCGTCCCAGTCGAGGACCTTGCGTCGGAGATGGCCGGACGCGTCGGTCTGCCACCGCGACAGTGACCGCGTCCACCCTTCCACGTCGCGGTCGCAGCGAGCCGCTCTGGGATCGCATCGAGCGCAACCGCCTAAAGGTGGCCGCGTTCGTCTCGGTGTTCGTGGCGGCCGCGGCGATCTCACTGGCGGTCATGGTCGGCATCGGCGGTCTCGTCGTGGCAGGCGCGCTCACCGAGCGTGGCAGCGGCGCCGACTTCCTCGCTACGCTGCCCTGGGTGACCTTCGGCGGGTTCGCGCTCGGCGTGGCCCTGGCGGTCGCCCACATCCGGCGGATGCTCACGCGCCCGGAGGAGCGCCTTCCGGGCGCGTTCGGAGCTGTCCCGGTGCAGCGCGGGTCGCTGCCCGAGACCGAGTCCGCGCTGCACGACATGTCCATCGCCGCGGGGTGCCCGGGCGTGCCGCGCCTATGGCTCATCAACGATTGCGACAGGGTCAACGCGTTCGCACTCGGGATGAACGAACGCGCGACGATCATCGGCGTCACGCGGGGTCTCACGGACCGCTTGAGCGCGGACGACCAGCGAGCGGTCTTCGCCAACCTCATGGCCCGGATCAGGGCCGGAGACACGCTCTGGGCCACGGTCCTGTCCTCGATCATGGGACCGATCTGGACCCAGCGGGCCATGCAACTGCGCAAGGACACTCCGCTCCAGGAGGAACCGACCTGGGGCGAAGCGCTCACCGGTGGTGCGATGCAGGACTCGGCCCGGAGGAACCCGGAGGGCGTCGCCGGTGGCTTCATCCTGGGATTCCTCGGTGTCGTGCTCACCGAGCTGATGATGGCGGGCCATGAGCGTGCGGCACTCGCGGCGGCGGAGAAAGCGGACGCCGAGGGGATGCTGCTGCTCAAGGATCCGGCCCGGATGCTCTCAGGGCTCGAGAACGTGCTTCAGGCGAACAACACCGTTCCGGGAGCGGGGGAGGCGTACTCGGGTCTCTTCTTCTGCTGGGCCGGGTTCGGGTATGCGCCGGAGGACGATCCCGAGATGGAGCGCGTCGGACGTCTGCGCGAAGTGCTCGGTGCCTCAGGCGCGTGAAGGATCGCGGCTACTGCGGCTTCGCCAACGCCAGGATCCCGGCGCGCAGCCCGTCCGTGAGCGCGGGAGCGGGCAGTTCCACCGTGATGAGCGGTGTGCCCGTCCGCTTCAGGTAGCCACCGAGCGAGCCGTGGATGTACGTCTGATACGCCACATGGTCGAGCGGCAGGCCTGCGGACTCGGCGAGCACGCGCGCGAGCGATTCGGCGCCCGGACCGTCGAAGTCGACGATCCCGCCCTTCGAATGCAGGGACACGACCACCGAGTAGTGTGTCTTGAGCGCCTGCAGAAGCGCCTGCGTCTCGGGCTCCGATGCGGACGAGGTGCCGCCGTTCAGGCCCCGCTGCCCGGAAAGGTCCTTCGGGTCGAGCTTCGCGCGCCAGTCCGGTGTCGGCATGTTCCGGTTTATGTCGGCGTTGTTCGCATTGCCCTTCGTGCCGGCCGCCAGACCATCGGGATTCAGACAGGCGATCACGTCGATGGTCGCGCCTTCCGGGATGAGCGCGGGATCCGCCCTGACGGCGGCGACGAAGGCGTCTGCGACCGCAGAACCGTATTCGTCGCCATGCACGCCGCCGAGCACCAGTATCCTGCGAGTGCCGTCTCCAAAGGTCGTCAGCTCGATGGGCCGGTGCTGCACGCTCACTCCGAGAGAAGAGCGCACACCGGGGTCGAACGGCGGGTGATCGGCGCGCTGAGAGACCACTCCAGGACCGAACACGACAAGGCACACGAGCCCGACCACGACCGCCACCACGACGGCTGCAAGAAGCCACCTCGACCGCTGCATCGCGCTACTGCCCACGCTTCGCGCGGTTGACTGCGGCGTACGGGCAGTTGGGATCCAGCACCGCCGCATAGCCGGAGCCTTGGGCGTCGTCGACCCTGCTCTTCACGTGGACGTACCACATGGAATCGGCGACGTTCGGGTCGGGACCACCGATCGTGCGATCCGCGATCTCCTGCTGCGTGGCCGGACGGCCATCCATGGCGTAGGTTCCGTGGAAGCCCGCGATGCCGCCCACCTCGGCCTTGATACACGTGTCGACTGCAGCCGCTGTTCGCGTGCACCCGGAAAGCAGGAGTCCGCACATGACCGCGCCGCATGCCATCACCAGAAGCGCTCGTCGACGCATCCCGATCCCCCGTCCGATTGAGAATACCGATCCGGTGTCACCGTTCCCCCGGATCGGGACTCTCTCAGCGTGACACAAGAACTTCCCTTGCACACCAGCCATGCCGAGTGTATTCTCCGTCCCAATCGAATATCGAGTACGCCTGTGACGGGGAAGAGTAGCTCGGTCGCGAAGCCTAGAGAGCCGGTGGTTGGTGTAAACCGGCGTGAGCGAACGAAGTGAATGGTCCCCCGAGGCGCCGGAGCAAAGGCCGAGATCGGGCCGATTAGTGACGGCGGACCCCCACCGATACAAGGGGCCGGATATCGGAGGCACGCATCGCTCCCGTATCTCGGAACACAAAGTGGGCTCGCCGAAGGTGGCGGGTCAACAAGGGTGGTACCGCGAGAGAGTCTCTCGTCCCTTGAGGATGAGGGACTTTTGTGTTGTCCGGAGGCCTTTTCGCACCACTCGCTCGACCGTACGGACCAGCAGACAGGGCACGGCCGAAGAAGGGAGCTACGACGATGTCATCAGACAAGACACGGTTTGGACTCGACGAGACCAGGATCCCTGAGGCCTGGTACAACATCATGCCTGACCTGAAGAACCCGCCGGCGCCGCCGCGTGTGGTCACCCCCGACGGCACGGAGCTCGGGCCCGACCAGATCGGCGAGGTCATGGCCTCGCTCTTCCCGATGGAGATCCTCAAGCAGGAGATGTCGGCCGAGCGCTACATCGACATCCCGGGCGCGGTCATCGACATCTACAAGACCTACCGCCCGTCGCCCATGCTGCGCGCACGCCAGCTCGAGCGCGTCCTCGGGCTCCCTGCCGGGATCAAGATCTTCTACAAGTACGAGGGTGTGAGCCCCGGAGGTTCGCACAAGCCCAACACCGCGATCCCGCAGGCGTACTACAACAAGATGGAGGGCATCACCAAGATCTCGACCGAGACCGGCGCGGGCCAGTGGGGCAGCGCGATGTCGATCGCGGGTGCGCTGTTCGGCATCGACGTCGAGGTCTTCATGGTCAAGGTCTCCTACGATCAGAAGCCGTACCGCCGCATCCTGATGGAGACGTACGGCGCCACGGTGCACTCCTCGCCGACCGACCTGACCGACGCCGGTCGCAACGTATTGGCGATGGACCCGGATTCGACGGGCTCGCTCGGCATCGCGATCTCCGAGGCCTGCGAGGTCGCCCTCAAGGACCCGGGCACACACTACGCCCTGGGTTCCGTGCTCAACCACGTGTGCCTGCATCAGACGATCATCGGCCTTGAGGCGATCGAGCAGATGGCGCTGGCCGAGGAGGAGCCCGACGTCGTGATCGCGTGCGTCGGCGGCGGCTCCAACTTCGCCGGCCTGGCGTTCCCGTACTACCAGCGCAAGCTGGAGGGCAAGAGCACGGCTCGCCTGCTCGCGGTCGAGCCCAAGGCGTGCCCCACGCTCACCGCGGGGGAGTATCGCTACGACCTGGGCGACGAGGCCGGCATGACGCCTCAGATGCTCATGTACACGCTGGGCCATGACTTCGTGCCGGCCGGCATCCACGCGGGCGGACTGCGCTATCACGGCGATTCGCCGCTGGTGAGCCAGCTCGTGCACGAGGGCGAGGCCGAGGCGATGGCCGTCGACCAGACCGCGTGCTTCGCGGCGGCCGTGCAGTTCGCACGCGCCGAGGGCATCTTGCCCGCACCGGAGTCCAGCCACGCGATCCTCGCGGCCATCATCGAGGCCAAGGCGGCCCAGGCAGCCGGCGAGGACAAGACGATCCTGTTCAACCTCTCCGGCCACGGCCACTTCGACCTTGCTGCGTACGCCGCCTACAACGCCGGCCAGCTCGTCGACTTCGACTTCGCCGCGGGTTCGACCCTCTGCAACGCCGAGTAGCCACTTCGTCGCGCCTGTCGAGAGCGGTGCCTCCCTGTCGGGAGCACCGCTCTCGGCGTCCAAGGACTAGAATCATGTCGTCAGCCACGCACGTGCCGGTGGAAGGTGGCTCCAAAGATGCCTTACTTGCGTATCGATCGCACCAAGTTCTGGGGTTGGGTCGTGGTATCGCTCCTTGCTGGGCTCGGGATCGGGTTCGGCGTCATGTTCGCGCTCAGCGCGGCACGCTCCGACGAGACCCGGGTGCTTCGCAACCGCGCCGATTCGGTGCAGGCACAACTGGCCAGCGCGGAGACCTCCCTTTCGGCGCTCGCGGCGCAGAACTCGCAGCTCACGATCGATCTTGAGGGTGCGAACGCTCAGATCGCATCGCTGCAGGCCGCTGCAGGCACGGATCAGACGACGACGCCTCCGCCGTCGGGCACGACCACGATGACGGTGACGTCGCGCACGATCACGCCGAGCAGCGTCGTCGCATCCGAGAACGTGACGCTCACCATGACCGCGAAGGTCACCGGCTCCCCGGAGAAGGTGACGATGCGGATCTACAACGCGTCCAAGAGCTACGACAAGACCTACGCGCTGAAGAAGATCTCGACCTCCGGCGACACGCAGACGTGGCGCGCGACGACCAAGGCGCCGCCGAGAGTCGGGACGTACAACTACTTCGCGACCGCCATCAGCGGCACCATCAAGGTGACGATGACGGGCGTGAACTCGGCGACCTTCAAGGTCAAGTAGACGCTTCCTGCTCCGCCTTCCCACCCCGCCCGAAACCAAGAACAGCCCGGGAGCGTTTCGCCTCCCGGGCTGTTATGTCGCAGTGTCGTGCCGTGATCCTATTTCTTGTCGGGGGCGTCCCCGGAGCTCTCGTCCTTCGCCTTCGTCTGCGGCAGTGGCGAGACCTGCATCCGGCTGACGGGCGCAGGGGCGCTCGCGGGCGCATGCGTCGTCGGCTCGGGCACCGCGCCCGTTCCCGTGTTCTCCGGGACCTTGGTGGCGCCGTCCATGACCGACTTGCGCAGCGCCGACACCTGCGGTGAGCGCTTGGCTTCCGCGGCTCCCGGAACGAGCGGCGCGCCCAGCTTCTCGGAGGTCAGCAGTGCCAGCAGCAGGCCGAACGCGTTGTTGCTCGCGTTCATCTCGCCACCCTCGCCGCCGCCCATGTTCACGACGGTCTGGGGCACGATCGGCACCTTGGAGGACTCGATCGCCGCGGCCATCTTGGTCATGACGTCCTGAGCGAGCTGCAGCTGCGGACCGCCGTACGCGTTGACCTGTTCCTCGATGGCGATGGCTTTGCCGATACCGACCCGCGCCTCGCGGTCGGCATCCGCTTCAGCCGTGACGCGGATCCGGGTAGCTTCGGCGTCGGCCAGCATCTTCATGCGCGCCTGCTCGGCACCGGCCATGAGCTTCACCTTCTCGGCTTCACCCGCGGCGAGCGTCTTGACCTTCTCGGCTTCGCCTCGTGCCAGCGTCTTCACGCGCTCGGCGTCCTGCGCGGCGCGCTGCAGTTCGGCGCGGCCGGTGTTCTCCTGAACCTGGATGTTGATCTCGGACTGCGTGAGCATCGTCTGCTGCTCGGCCACCGCCATCGCCTGCTTGAGCTCGCGCTCCTTGTCGGCGGCGATCTTCTGCTTGTCGAAGGTCTCGAGCTTCTCGAATGCGATCTGCCGGTCGCGAAGCTGGGTCAGGATCGTCTCGATGCGCGTGTCACCCTCGGGCGAGCGGGGAGTGCCGATGAGCACTTCCTCGAGCTCCAGGTTGTAGCGGCCGAATCTCTCCTGCATGTCCTCGCTGGATCGCGCCTGGATCTCGTTGCGCTGCTGGATGAGCTCGATGAGCGTCTTGGTCTGGCCGACGTTCTTGAAGTAGCTCGACACCATCGGGTCCAGCGTCTGGTTGACGAGCATCGCGATGTCGCCGAAGCGCTGGATCACGAGCGGCGCCTTCTTGTAGTCGATGTGGATGACGACCGACAGCGGCAGCGACGGCTCGAACGCGTCCTTGGTGATGAGGCCGATCTCGGCGAGGTTGGCGTCGAAGTTGTGGGAGCCGACCTCGCCCTTGATCCACTTCAGGATGATGTTCGTCGTCGGGACGAGGATGACCTTGCCCGCGAACAGGTTGAACGCGTACTTGCCCGGCATGAGCGGCTCGTTCCACACGCCGCGGAAGCCGGAGGTGACCAGCTCGCCGTGGCGGTACTCCTCGCCGGAGATGTCGGCGCCCTTGGGGCCGTAGTAGCTCACGACGACGCCCGCGTATCCGACCGGGACGATCGTCTTCTCGATCAGCTCCACGGTGGCGAACAGACGGTTGATGAAGTACGTGCCCTCGGTCAGCACCTGATACTGGCGGCCGCGGTACCCGCCGCCGCGCAGGAACGCCTCGGGATTCTGGAAGTTGTTGTGGTAGTTGGGCGCTCCGGAGTCGTCTCCGACCGGCGGCGCGATGATGTCGCCCATCGGCAGTGACGGACCGTCCTGCACGGTCACGATGCCGACCTTGTCCTCGTTGCCTTTGATGAGCACCGGCGCGAAGCCACCGACAGTCGTGAGGTGGGATGCCATCGACATGACGGTGGCTTCCTCCTCCTTGCTGCCCATCGGGAGGTAGTAGACGTGACTCTCGGTGATGACCATGAACTGCGCGAGGTTCAGCGCATACGTGCCCTCGCGCATGATCGCTCGCTGCGGGCCGCGCTGGCCGCCGTTGGCCATGAATGCGCGCACGTCCTGGAAGCCGCTGCATTCGATGACGCGGGCGAGTGTCTGCTCCGGCTGCATCGGGATACCGTCGCGGGCGAAGACGTATCCGATCTTGCCCTGCGGGATCGTGATGAGCGGCATTATGCGTACGCGGTACATGAAGGGCGTGCGGAAGTGGATGCCGCCGCGCAGCACCTCCGGCTGGTAGCCGGCCTCACCCTTCATCGCGATGATCGAGTCCTTCAGTGATCCCTTGGCGGACCACCATTTCTCGACAACGCCGACCTGGTCAGAGCGAACGACCCTGACCCCCATGAGCTTGAGTATGGCCACAATGGCCACGGCCACTCCCACGATCCATGCAAGCACCGTCAGAAGCAGCGAACCCCCTTCGAACATGTGCGTCCCTCCCCATCGGTTGCCTCTTCGCGCGAACCTGTGTGTCGCACTGAGGTAGTTCTTTCCGTGATCTCGGCGTGCTCGGCCTCAAGGGCGCGTGAAGATTCCTTCGCGATCCATCAAGAATCCGTGTACCGATGCCGAGACGGGGTGTGCGGCTCTCTCAGGCGGGCGGCAGGGTGTCGCGCCCCGAGTGGCGGGCATCCTCGATGACGACCGCGCCGTCGCTTCTCGGCAGGCGCCGTGCGAACAGCCCGATCGCGATCGTCACCGCACCGATCGCCAGGAACAGCGCGCCGATCAACACACCGGCGGTGACCATTCCCGTCGCCGGCTGCAGGAACACCACGACGCCTGCGCCGGCGATGAGCAAGCCGCGTACGAGGCGCATCCACCAGTGCGCGAAGAACTCCCTCAGGCGCCAGGACCCGACCATGTCTGCGAGCCCGATGAGCACTGCGAGCAGTGCGACGGCCTTGAACAGGAATGTCACCAGGGCGTCGGGCTGCAGAAGCGCGTAGGCGCCGAACAGCAGAAGCAGGGCGCCGGGCACGAAGGCGAGCGTCCACCAGCCCCCGGTCGAGCGTCGCACAGAGACGATCCACGACATCCACACCAGCCCCGCGATCACCGACGCGAGTCCGACCATGAAGACGAAGACGCTCGTCGTCAGCCCGGGCAGTCCCGCCACCACGATCCCAAAAGCCGCCACGATCGTGCCCCAGGCGACGAGAGGCACCCACGTGCGGCGCAGCGAGCCGGCATCCGAGCTGAAGAAGAACGAGGCCACTGAGCATCACCCTTGGCGTCGATGGGGGGTCCCCGCCCCCCGGGAACCTGCACGGCCCATGATACGCTTGGAGCACGGTCAGCCAAGGTTCTGCGAAGGGAGCATCGGCAGTGCCCCGGATCGCTCTCGCCCAGATCGACGCCACCGTCGGGGACCTCTCCGGCAACGCTGCGTTCATCGCCGCCGCCGCGCGCGCGGCGCGGCTGAAGCGCGCGGACATCCTGCTCACCCCTGAACTCGCTCTGACCGGCTACCCTCCCGAGGATCTACTCGGCCGCGCTCAGTTCATCCGCGATGCCCGGACCCGGCTCGACGCGCTCGCGTTCGAGTGCGAAGGGCTGATCGTCGTGGTCGGGTTCGTCGACTCCGTGGACGGCTCGTTGTTCAACGCCGCCGCGGTCATGTACGACGGGGCGGTGCAGGCGGTCTATCACAAGCGGCGCCTGCCGAACTACGGCGTCTTTGACGAAGAGCGCTACTTCGAGCCCGGGGACGCGCCGATGCTGCTCGAGGTCGACGGCGTCACCTGCGCGCTCACCATCTGTGAAGACATCTGGGTCCCCGAACTCGTCGCCGAGGCGGCGGCCCTCGGCGCGTCGATCGTGCTCAACATCTCCGCATCCCCGTTCCACGCCGGCAAGGGGAGCGACCGCGAGGAGATGCTGCGGGAGCGCGCGAGCGCGAGCGGCGTCCACGTCGTCTACTGCAACCTCGTCGGTGGGCAGGACGAGCTCGTCTTCGACGGCAGGTCGGTGGTGATCGACGCGCAGGGACGGGTGATGGCCCGGGCCGGAGCGTTCACGTCCGATCTGCTCTTCGCCGAAGTGCCTGCTGCGCCCTCGGAGGTTCGCGAGGAGCCGATCGAGGGCGGTCCGGCCGAAGTGTGGGACGCGCTCTCGCTCGGGCTGTCCGACTACTTCCGGAAGAACGGTTTCACCGACGCGGTCATCGGGCTCTCCGGCGGCATCGATTCGGCGCTCACGGCGACCCTCGCAGTGGACGCATTGGGAGCTGAACACGTGCACGGCGTCATGCTGCCGTCCCGGTATTCCTCGCAGGGCAGCCTCGATGACGCCGCCGCGCTCGCCGCCAACCTCGGCATCGAGTCGCGCGTGCTCTCGATCGAGGAAGGGTTCTCGGCACTGCTCTCCACCTTGCAGTCCTCGTTCGAGGGTTGCGAACCGGGCGTCACGGAGGAGAACCTGCAGGCGCGCGTCCGCGGGACGCTGCTCATGGCGCTCTCCAACAAGTTCGGCTGGATCGTGCTCGCGACCGGGAACAAGTCGGAACTCTCCGTTGGCTATTCGACCCTCTACGGCGACATGGTGGGCGGTTTCGCCCCGATCAAGGACGTATTCAAGACGCACGTCTACGAGCTCGCGCGCTGGCGCAACCGTCGCGACGCGGTCATCCCGGTCGCCAGCATCGAGAAGCCGCCTTCGGCCGAGTTGCGCCCCGGCCAGGCCGACACGGACTCACTGCCCGACTACGACGTCTTGGACCGGATCCTCGAGGCGTACGTGGTCCGCGACCTCTCGGTTGATGAGATAGTCGCATGCGGCGAGGATCGCGCCACCGTCGAGCGCATCACCCGCATGGTCGACGCGGCCGAATACAAGCGCCGACAGGGCCCGCTCGGCATACGCGTGACGCCGAAGTCCTTCGGCAAGGATCGGCGGATGCCGGTCACGAACCGCTACCGGGGCTGAGGCGACATGCGATCCGAACCCGTGCGCACGTTGCTGGCGCGGCCCGATGGCGTCACATTCCTGCAGGTGTCCGGCTCCGACCAGGTGCTCCTGGGTGTGAGGGGCCTGTGCTACGAGACGCTCCATCGTCCCTTCGGCGTGACCCGCAACGACGCCTGGAACGAGGCCGATCCGGCTTCCACTCACATCGTGGCCATGGAAGGCGACCTGCTCGCGGGCTACGTGCGCCTGATCGTCGAGGACGGAGCGGGGCACGTCCGCCAGGTGGTCGTCGCGCCGTCTCACCGCGGCCGGGGCATCGCGAGCGATCTGGTCGTCTGCGCGGTGGGCCGCGCGCGTGAGCTCGCCCTGCCGCTGGCGTTCCTGAACGCTCGGGCGCTGGCGGTGGGCATGTACGAGCGCATCGGGTTCCGCGTGACCGAGGGGCCATTCCGCATGGGGCGCACGTTTCTTCCGCACGTGCGGATGGAGCTGCCGCTCCGATAGCCGCAGGCCAGCCGCGGGGGAAGGTACCCTGTAGCGCCTCCGCGGCCGTTGACCTACCCTGTTGATGGCTTGACGCCGGGGGTCGAGAAGGCTGCCGGAGACCGTATCGAGGAGGGAACGAGAACTATGCCCAAGATCACCCGTGATTCCGTGCGCGTGCCCGCCGACGTCCCGGCCGCCATGCGCGAGACGTTCGTCGACAACTACATGAAGGCGACACGTGGCACGGGCCGCCTGATGCTGTTCGCCTGCGACCAGAAGATCGAGCACCTGAACGACGACTTCTACGGCGAGGGCATCGCGGCGGACGACGCCAGCCCGTTGCACCTGTTCGAGATCGGCTCGAAGGGCACGATCGGCATCCTCGCCGGTCAGCGCGGCCTGATCGCCCAGTACGCGGCCGACTACCCCGAGATCAACTACCTCGTGAAGATGAACAGCAAGACGCACCTGGTGAAGACCTCGCAGGAGGATCCCTACTCACCGCAGCTCCACGGCCTCGAGTCGGTCCTGGACCTCATCGAGAACGACGTCAACGTCGTCGGCATCGGCTACACCATCTACCTCGGCAGCGAGTTCGAGGCCTCGATGATGACCGAGGCGGCGCAGCTCATCGCCGACGCCCACTCCGTCGGGCTGCTCGTCGTGCTGTGGATCTACCCGCGCGGCAAGGCTGTCACCGACGAGAAGGACCCGCACCTCATCGCCGGCGCAGCGGGAGCGGCGTGCTGCATCGGCGCGGACTTCGTGAAGGTCAACCCGCCCAAGGGCACGGAAGCCGGTTCCTCGGCGATCCTGCTGCAGGAGGCCACCAAGGCCGCCGGCCGCACCGGTCTCGTGTGCGCGGGCGGCTCGACCGTCGACGCCGAGGTCTTCCTGAACCAGCTGTGGGAGCAGATCCACATCGGTGGCGCCACCGGCAACGCGACCGGACGCAACCTGCACCAGCGCCCGCTCGACGAGGCCGTCCGCCTCACCAAGGCGATCAGCGCCATCACGCTCGGCGATGCGGGGCTGCCCGAGGCCGTCGCCGTCTTCAACGGCGAGAAGGACTTCACCATCTAGAGCCGGCGCGATTCGAGCTTGTTTACGCGTGGCCCGCCACCCCCATCCGGGATGGCGGGCCACTTGCTTGGACGAGGAGCTTCGGTCCCGCCTCGCGGCGCCCACGACCACCGTACACGTCACACAAGTCGCGGGTTCACGGTGGTATCATGCTGCGATGCGCCGCCGCGAGGCCCGCACAACCGACACCGACTCACGATCGCAGGCCCATGCCGATCTCAGACTGGTTCAAAGCGCGCGAACAGCGCCGCTACACCGCTCCGACAACCACTGTTTCGGTAGCCGACGTCCCCGACGGCGTGTGGGTGCGGTGCGAGGGCTGCAAGCGCACCCTCTACATGGGCGACCTCGAGCGCTCCGAGATGGTGTGCCCGTCGTGCGGCAAGCATCACGACATCACCGCGCCGGAGCGGCTCGCGCTGCTCATCGACGAGGGCACCTTTGCCGAGATGGACGCCGACCTGAGCTCGGGCGATCCGCTCGACTTCACCTCCGGCAAGGCTTATGCGGATCAGGTGGTCGCGGCTCAGGAGCGCACCGGGCTCCCCGAAGCGATCGTGACCGGGACTGCGTCGATCGGCGGGCACCGTGTCGTCATCGGCGTGATGGACTTCCGGTTCATCGGCGCTTCGATGGGCTCCGCGGTGGGGGAGAAGATCGCCCGCGCGTTCGAGATGGCCGCGACGCTTCGTCACCCTCTCGTGATGGTCACCGCGTCCGGTGGCGCGCGCATGCAGGAAGGCATGCTCTCGCTCATGCAGATGGCGAAGACCTCGGCCGCCGCCGCGCGGCTGGCCGAGATGCGCGTTCCCTACGTTGCCGTGCTCACGAATCCCACGATGGGAGGCGTCACGGCGTCGTTCGCCACCCTTGCCGACGTGATCATCGCGGAGCCGGGCGCGCTCATCGGCTTTGCCGGGCCGCGCCTCGTCGAGCAGACGATCCGCAAGAGCCTGCCGAAGGGCTTCCAGACCGCCGAAGCGCTGCTCGAGCACGGCATGATCGACATGGTCGTCGACCGCCGGGAGCTGGCCTCTACTCTGGCCTTGGTCCTGGGCTACCTGCAGCCGGGTGATGAGTAACGTGGCGAGGAGATTCGTGATGGAGTTCGAGCGCCCGCTCGCCGAGCTCGAGGACAAGCTCGCGTCGCTCAAGCGCGTCGACCTCACCGACCAGCCGGAGCTCGCCGCGGAGATCGCGGAACTCGAGGCGGAGATCGGCCGCATCCGGGAGACGCTCTACACCGGGCTCACTCCGTGGGAGCGCGTGCAGATCGCGCGCCATCCGGAACGCCCGAAGACCGACGACTACCTGGCCTCCCTGTTCACGGACGTCGTCGAACTCCACGGCGACCGCCTCTTCGGCGACGACGAGGCGATGTTTGCCGGCTTCGGCACCCTCCGCGGGAGGCGCGTCGCCGTGCTCGGCCACCGCAAGGGCAAGAACACGCACGAGAACGTACGACGCAATTTCGGATCGTCGCATCCCGAGGGGTTCCGCAAGGCCGAGCGGCTCATGCACCTCGCGGACCGGTTCGGGCTTCCGATCGTGACCTTCCTCGACACGGCCGGCGCGTATCCCGGCATCGAGGACGAGGACCGCGGTCAGGCACTCGCCATCGCCGGATGCCTTGCCGCGCTCTCGCGTGTGCGGGTGCCCGTGGTGGTCACGGCCATCGGCGAGGGCGGCAGCGGCGGAGCGCTCGCGATCGGCTTCGGCGACCGCCTCATCATGCTCGAGAACGCCTACTACTCGGTGATCAGTCCCGAGATGTGCGCGACGATCCTACACAAGGACGCACGCCGCGCCAACGAGGCCTCGGCGTGCCTGCAGCTCACCGCCGCCGACCTGCTCCGGCGCGGACTCGCGGACGAGGTCGTACCCGAGCCCCTCGGCGGCGCGCACACCGATCCGCCGGCCGTCATCGAGGCGATAGGGGACGCTCTCGACGCGGCGCTCGTATCGCTCGCAGGCATCTCGCGCGAGGCGCTCGTCGTGGCACGCTACGAGCGGCTGCGCGCCATCGGCGAGTTCACGGGGGAGTAGACTTCACCTTCGAGGGAGTCCGCGCGCATGCACGGCGTGCGCACGACAGCGATCGGTGAGGAGCAAGCGACCATGACGGCATCCGTCGCCATCCGGCGTGTGGGGATCGTGTTCTCGGGCGGGCCCGCGCCCGCAGCCAACGCCGTCATCTCCGCCTGCGCGCTCTCGTTCCTGGACGCCGGCGTCGAGGTGATCGGGATCCTCGACGGCTACGCGCACCTCGAAGGGTTCAAGGCGGACGACGCACTTATCGAGGGGGAGCACTTCCTCCGGCTGGGGATCTCGGACGTCTCCGGGATCCGGAACCGCAAGAGCGTGCTTCTGCGCACCTCGCACGCCAATCCCGCGCGCGGCATCCGCAACGAGGCGGATCTGCTCGATCCGGAGCGCAACGCCGCCGTGATCTCGATCCTGGCGGCCGCCGAGGAACTCGGCCTCGATGCGCTCGTCTCGGTCGGCGGCGACGAGACGCTGTGCACGGCGAACCACCTGCACCGCTACCAGCAGCTCGTTCCGGGCGCGAGGCGACTCGCCGTCGTTCACCTGCCCAAGACGATCGACAACGACTACCACGGCATCGACTGGACCTTCGGGTTCGTGTCGGCGGCCGACTTCGCCGCGCACGAGATCCGCAACATCGGCGCCGACGCGCAGTCCACGAACACCTGGTACGTGCTCGAGCTCATGGGGCGGCAAGCGGGATGGCTCACGTATGCCGCGGGCATCGCCGGCGAGGCGACCCGCATGTTGTCGGTGGAGGATATCGACGGCGTCTTCGACGTCGATGCGTACGCGCAGGAACTCGCCTCGCTCATGATCCAGCGGGAGACCGCCGGGAAGCGTTACGGCATCGTGTGCGTGGCCGAAGGCCTGGCGGCGCTGCTTCCCGGTGACGACGCCGCGGTCGATGGCGGCGGGTATTCGCTGCTGGGAACCGCGCACGTTGGCGAGCGGCTCGCGCATGCGGTCGAGACGGCGTATGCCCGCGCGACCGGTCGGAGCGTGAGGGTGCGCTCGAAGCAGATCGGCTACGAGGCGCGCTGCGCGGAGCCGGTGGCGTTCGACATCCTTCTCGGAAGCCAGCTCGGCGTCGGCGCGTACCGCGCGCTCACTGAGGAGGGCAAGGCCGGTCACATGGTCTCGGTGCACGATCAGTTCGAGATCATCTACATCCCGTTCGGGCAGCTGGTCGACCCCTTGACGCTGCGAACGCGCGTCCGCATGATCGAGCGGGGTTCCGACTTCTACCGTCTGGCACGCGCGCTGGAGTACCACGGCAGCGATCCCGAGAGCCGCTGACGTCGCGTCGACGGTTCCCCGTCACAATGGTGCGATTCACCCGTCGAGTATTCACCTCAGACGTCTGGCCCATATGGCACGATGCTTGTTACTGTCACGCACAGAGACGGAGGGACGGAGGAATGTTGAAGCGTCTTGCATCCATACTCACGATCGCCGTCGTCGTTCTCGCCATTTCGGCGGGACCTGCGATGGCTTCCGTGTGCGCGGGGACGCAATGCGGTCCCGTCATGGTGTGCGAGAGCGCTTTCACTCCGGAGTGCCCGATGGTCAACGGCGCCGTGATGAGTCATGGCAACTGTGATCACCCCACTGACCCGATCACGCTTGCGGCTGTATCTCATCAGGCCGGACCCGATTTCGGTCTGATCGGCGCAGCGATTCCGGGCGTCTCGACCCCTTCCAAGGCAGCACTCGACGTCGGGACACTCGTACTCTCCGACGCTCGCGGTGCGCCCCATATGACGGCTGTCAGTCGAACCTGATCCTCTCTTCCATGTGTGACGCCGCGTCTCTCTGAGGCGTGCGGTGTCGCCCCGCGCCCGGACCCATGTCCGGGTGTCCGATTCCCGCATACGCCCCTTGGGCGCCCGACGGGAACCGCAACGGACGAGAGGCTCTATGCCCGTGAATTTGTCCATTGTTTGGTCGATGTTCGCCGTCGGCCTGGTAACGAGCATCCACTGCGTCTTCATGTGCGGAGGTCTGGTACTGACCTACGCCGTGAAGGGTACAGAGGGCGGCCCGTGGTATCGCAGGCTGATACCGCATCTCGCATACCAGGGCGCGAAGATATTGAGCTACGCAACGGTCGCTCTGCTACTCGGCGGCCTGGTCGCGTTACTGGGCAGCGCCGTCGACATCACGCCGTTCCGCAACTGGCTGCAGGTCGTGGCCGGTGTCTACATGGTCCTGCTCGGCATCGGGATGACCGGCAAGGTCAAGGTCCTGCGCTATCTCACCCCGCGGCCGCCCAAGTTCTTGATCAACGCGCTTTCCAAGAACCGCAAGAAGGCCAACACGGACGCCACCGAGGGTCACGCGTCGCTTGTGACGCCGATCACCTTCGGTTTGCTCACCGGACTGATGCCGTGCGCACCACTGATTGCGGCGCAGACGTCAGCGATGTCGCTTGGTTCGCCGCTGCTCGGCGTGGCCGCGATGGTCGCTTTCGGGCTGGGCACGATGCCGCTGATGCTGGCCTTCGGGTTCGCCTCGTCACTTCTTTCGCGCGGATTCCAGGCGAAGATGCAGGTGGTCGCGGCGGTGGCCGTGGTGATCTTCGGCTTCGTGATCCTCAATCGCGGGCTCATGGTCGTCGGCTCGCCGGTCACGTTCGACAGCATCCGTACGGCCGTCATCGGTGGCCCGGCGCCTGCGGCTACCCCCTCGCAGTACGCGAAGGGCGCGGACGGGGTGGTCGAGATTCCGATGACCATCCAGAACGCGACCTTCACGCCCCAGAATCTCTCCATCCCGGCCAACACCCCGGTCCGCATCATCGTGGACCGTAAAGAGGCCAACTCGTGCTCCGCGCAGTTGTCGATCCCGAAGGCCGGAGTGCTTGCGAACCTTGCAGACAACGCCATCACCAAAGTCGATGTCCCGGCGATGCCTGCGGGCTCGTACACGCTGACATGCGGAATGGGCATGATCTCGGGCTCCATCTCCGTTGGCGGCGGCTCGGGCGGGAGCGGCCCGTCGCCGCTCGTTTTGCCGGGCCTGCTCATCGCCCTCATCGGCGGCGGCTACGCGGCGTACACCTTCCGCGTCGGTCGTCGTGGCGAGTCGACCCCTGTACCTTCCCGCAGGGGCTCCGGGGGTTCAACCGGTCGTGGTGCGACCGGCGGGTCAGGGGCGGGCAACAGCGCCCCAGCGCCGCGCGGAGGCCGCACGCCGGTCCGACGCCCGGAGCCTGAGCCGGCAGGGTTCTTCGCTCGTCTCGGATTCCGACCCGCGGAGATGGTCATCGGCGGTGGCGTGGTCGTCATCGCAACCATCGTCGGGCTCGCATCCGGAGGGTTCTTCCACTAGGGCAGACCGTACCCGGCGGCGGGGCCGCCGGGACGACAGAGAAAGGTATCAAACAACATGAGCGCTTCAACGCACACGAATGGGAACACGCTCCTTCTCCGCTGGTCCGTGATCATGGCGATCGCGCTGGTCGCGTTCTTCGCTTCTTACCGGTTCGCGATAGCGAACAGCACCACGACGCGGGGTGCTGGCGTCCCCGGCGCAGTGGCCGCGGGCGGCGGTGGCTGCTGCGGCGGTGGCGGTGGCGCATCAGCCAGTAAGGCCGGTGGCACCGGTGCCGCCGGCGCCACTGGTGCCATCTCAGGCGGCGGTGGTTGCTGCGGCGGTGGCGCCACAGGCCCGAAGACCACGAAGGGCGCCAGCGTTTCTGGCGGAGTCCAGAAGATCGCGGTCGATGTTTCCAAGGGCTACTACGACCCCAGCACCATAGAACTCAAGGCCGGCGTCCCCGCTGAGATCACGTTCAGCCAGGCCAGCGGCTGCACAGGAATCGTTCAGAGCCAGCAGCTCGGATTCTCTGAGGACCTCAGTGGTGGGCCGAAGACCGTCAGCCTGCCCGCGCTCCAAGCTGGCACGTATCAGTTCGCGTGCGGCATGAACATGGTCACCGGCACCATCGTCGTCAAGTAGAAGGACGAGAGAAGAGATGAATGACACAACCATCAAGGACGTCTACCACGTCGCGCTTGGCGAAGGCGTCTGCCGTTCGGCCGAAGCTCTTGCCGTGATGCTCGTTCGCGACGTCGATGGCGTCGACACGGTCTCGATCAACCGCGAGGGCTCGTTGTTGGCGCTCGGCGCCGCAGATCGTGACCTCCAGGAGGAGATCGTTCGCGCAGTGGTCACGGCGGGGTTCGCCCCCTCGTCCGTTGTCGCAAGCCCGTTCGAGAAGCTCGCGGAGCGCATGCCGCTCTCGCTTTCCGAGGCCGCCGCGCTCGAGGTTCCCGAGCCGCCGAAGCTCCCCGTGCGTGTCCCGATCGAGACGCTTCTCACTCAGCGCGTCCGCATCGAGGTCACCGACGGATATGACCCCGCCGACATCGTCGTGGTGGCAGGGATTCCTCTGGAGATCACGTTCAGCGAGGGTCACGGGTGTCTCGCCAAGGTCGTGTTCGAAAGTCTGGGGATCGAAGCCGACCTGACTGATGGCGGCGCGGTCGTCATGCTTCCGGCGCTCGAGCCCGGAGTCCACCCCTTCAGCTGCGGCATGCACATGGTGCACGGCAGCATCACCGCCGAGTAGGAGTGATCATGGAAAGGTCTGAGAACACAACGATCACGAGCGAGGTCGGCTCGTCCGGCAGCGTTCTGTACCGCCTCAACGTCGAGGGCATGGACTGCCGCTCATGCGAAGGTCTGCTTGTCGAGATGCTTCGTAGGCAGCCGGGCGTCGGCGCCGCTTCGGCGGACGCCCGCACCGGCACCGTGACCGTGCTTGCAGCCCCGTCGGTGTTCGGTGTCGCCGATATCGAGCGCATCGTCGTCGCCTGCGGCTTCGTGCCGGCCGGGCTGGCTCTGGCGGATCGACCCGCGCCGGGCGTCCGGGCCGCACCGGTGAAGCCGTTGTCGGCCGCCGAGGTCGCTCCGGTCATCGCTGAGGCGTCGGTGTCCGCTGCTGTAGCGGAATCGGTCTCGGCCGCGCAGCCGATGCGGGCTCCCGTGTCGCGTGACGGCTCGTTCGCCATCACCGGCATGACGTGCGCATCGTGCTCCGCTGTCATCGAAAAGTCGCTCGGCAAGGTCGCCGGCATCGAGTCGGTATCCGTCAACCTCGCGACCGAGAGGATGTCGGTACGCTTCGACCCGTCGGCGATCGACGAGGCCGGTATCGCGCTCGCGGTCAAGAAGGCCGGGTACGGCGCCATCTCGCTGGACACACCGGCGCCTGTCGCGGTGGCACCGGCCACGATCACCGCCGTTCCGTCCGCGCCCGCCGTTCCGTCAGCCTCCGGCAAGGCCGGCAGCTCCGGTACCGTGACACTGGGCCTCATCGGCATGACCTGCTCCTCATGCGCCACTGTCATCGAGAAGTCGCTCGGCAAGGTCACGGGCGTACAGTCCGCGTCGGTGAACCTCGCTGCAGAGACCGCCACCGTCATCTTCGACCCCGCGGTCGTAGGGCTCGACGCAATGATCTCGGCCGTCAAGGGCGCGGGCTACGATGCCGTTCTGCGCGTTGAGGCCGGCACGTCCACTGATGCGGCAGCCGAAGATCCGCAGCGCGTCGCGCAGCTGAAGCACACCAAGCACCAGCAGTGGTTGTTCGGATTCTCTCTGCTGCTGTCGGTTCCGGCATTCCTGGTCTCGATGGTCCCGCCGTTCATGACGGTGGTCCCGGTCGGCGTAGCCACCTGGCTCGCTGCCACGTTCGGCGGCGCCTGGGACCCGATGATGGTGCTCAAGTACATGGCGTTCGCACTGATCACCCCGGTGCAGTTCTACGCCGGCGGCCAGTTCTACCGCGGCTTCTGGCACGCGCTGAAGCGCCGCAGCGGCAACATGGATACCCTGATCGCCATCGGCACCTCGGCGGCGTACTTCTATAGCGTTGCTGCCACGTTCGTGCCGGCGTTGCAGTCCGAGCCGGTCTTCTATGAGACCGCCGGTCTGCTCATCACCTTCGTCATCCTGGGCAAGTTGCTCGAGGCTCGCGCGAAGGGCAAGACGTCGGACGCCATCAAGAAGCTCATGGGTCTGGCCGCCAAGACCGCACGCGTCGTGCGCGGCGGCGACGAGATCGACATCCCGGTCGAGCAGGTCGTGGCCGGCGACGTGGTCGTCGTGCGCCCCGGCGAGAAGGTTCCGGTCGACGGCATCGTCGTCGAGGGCCGGAGCAGTGTGGACGAGTCCATGCTGACCGGCGAGTCGATCCCGGTTGAGAAGAACACCGGCGACAAGGTCATCGGCGCCACGATGAACAAGCTCGGCAGCCTCAAGTTCCGCGCGACCAGGGTCGGCAAAGACACTGCGCTCGCCCAGATCGTCAAGCTCGTCGAGGATGCGCAGGGGAGCAAGGCACCGGTGCAGAGATTCGCGGACCGTATCTCCGCCATCTTTGTTCCTGCGGTCGTCGGCATCGCCGTGGCCACCTTCTTCATCTGGCTCTTCGTAGTCCCGAACTTCGTGGATGCGTCGTTCTACGCCACCGCGGCTCCGTTCGTGAAGGCCCTGCTCGCCGGCACGGCGGTCATCGTGATCGCCTGCCCATGCGCGCTCGGCCTTGCCACACCGACCGCGATCATGGTCGGCACCGGCAAGGGCGCCGAGAACGGCATCCTCATCAAGAGCGGCGACGCTCTCGAGACCGCCTACAAGATCAAGGCCATCGTGTTCGACAAGACCGGCACGCTCACGCACGGCAAGCCGGTCGTGACCGACTTCGGCCCGTTCGGAGACTTCGACCGGGTCGAGTCGTTCCGTCTCGCGGCCGCGCTCGAGAAGAGCAGTGAGCATCCGCTCGCCGAGGCGATCGTGAACTACGCCAAGGAGAAGTCGCTCGTTCTGTCCAGCGTCGACGGCTTCACCGCCGTTCCCGGCCACGGCGTCGAGGGCGTGGTGGAGGGCCATCGCGTGGCTCTCGGCAACCGCAAGCTCATGGCGCGCGAGGGCCTGGACGTTTCCGAGTACGCCCCCCGTATCGAGGCCCTGGAGTCCGAAGGCAAGACCGTCATGCTCACCGCCATCGACGGCCGTCTGGCCGGCCTGATCGCTGTGGCCGACACGCTGAAGGACAACTCGAAAGAAGCCGTCGCTCGCCTGACCAAGATGGGCATCGAGGTCTACATGATCACCGGTGACAACCGTCGCACCGCTGAAGCGATCGCCGCTCAGGCCGGCATCGCTCCGTCAAACGTACTCGCGGAGGTTCTGCCCGAGAACAAGGCCGAGGAAGTCGGCAAGCTGCAGGCGAGGGGCCTTACCGTCGCGATGGTCGGCGACGGCATCAACGACACCCCCGCGCTCGCGAAGGCCGACGTCGGCATCGCGATGGGCGGTGGGACCGACGTGGCGATGGAGACCGGCGGCATCGTACTGATCAAGAACGACCTGCGCGACGTCGTCACGGCCATCGAGCTTTCCAAGCGGACCATGCGCAAGATCTACCAGAACTTCTTCTGGGCGCTCGGCTACAACACGCTCGGTATCCCAGTCGCGGCGCTGGGACTGCTCCGCCCGGAGCTGGCCGGCGCTGCGATGGCGCTGTCGAGCGTGAGCGTTGTCTCCAGCTCACTGCTCCTGCGCCGCTTCAAGCCCAGCCTC
>JANYLP010000087.1 GCA_025361445.1 Coriobacteriia bacterium | reverse complement strand
GGCTTCAACGTGACCGACCACGTGCGCGCCAAGCCCGACATGCTCACGATCCAGGGGCTCGTGTCGAACACGCCGCTCTCCCACACGCAGCGCACGCGCACGATCGAGGCGCTGGGCATCACGTTCGACAGCGCGACCGATGCGGACGCCATCGTCGGCCAGCCCGGCTACGCCGAGCAGGGCTACATGGTCCTGCGCAGCATCCGCGACACCGGCAAGCTGATCACCGTCACGACCAGCCTGCGCACGTACGACTCCATGGTCATGACGAGTCTCGTGGTGCCGAGGAACAAGGACACGGGTGACAGCCTCAAGTTCACCGCACAGTTCAAGCGCATCCGCATCGTCAGCAACAAGCTGACGGCGGCGAAGAAGTCCTCGTCGGCGGCGAAGAAGGTCAGCACCGGCAAGCAGGCGCCGAAGACGACCGGCGCGGCGACGCAGAACAAGTCCATCCTGTACGACATCAAGGAGCAGGGCCCCGCCGTGGCCGCCAAGCTCAAGGGTCTGCTCGGAGGTGTACCGTGAGCCTGACGCTGCCGCTTCGCTCCGATCTCGAAGACTACGACCTCCAGGTCACGCTGGACGGCGTGCTGTTCACGCTGCGCTTTCGTTGGAACCGCCGCGAGCAGTGCTGGTACATGGACGTCGGCGGCGAAAACGGGCGGCCGATCCTGGCCTCCATCAAGGTCGTGATCGACTACCCGCTCGGCGCACGCAGTCGCAACGCGCTCATGCCGGCGGGCATGTTCGTCGCCGTCGACACGACGTCACAACGGCTCGACCCGGGGCTGAACGACCTCGGCGTGCGTGTGCTGCTCCTCTACTTCGAGGTGGCCGAGCTGCCGATCGACCCCACCAAGCCGCTCGCGGGGTGATGCCATGGCCACGTCGCAACAGTCATCGACCCGGCAAGCGTTGTTCAAGCGGCTCGTCACCGTGCGCGTAGCCGTGCCGGTGAAGGGCTACGCGCAGATCGGTCAGCTCGTGATCGAGGTCACCGATCTCCGCGTCCAGTTCAAGGTCAAGAAGACCACGAAGAAGGAGCCGAACACGGCCGAGGTGGTCATCACGAACCTGAACGCCGATCGTCGCGCGCAGCTCCAGCAAGCCGGCGGCAAGTTCATCTTGCTCGCGGGGTACGAGAGCACGGGGGTGGAGCAACTGTTCGTCGGCGACGTTCGCAACGTCGCGCACGTGCGCGATGGCGCCGACTGGAACAGCACTCTTCACAGCGGTGACGGCGAGCGCGCGTACCGCTGGGCACGCATCAACCAGTCGTTCAAGGGCGGCACGCCGGTCAGCGACGTCGTGGCCAAGATCGTGACGTCGATGGGCATCGCGCAGGGCAACCTCGCGACGGTGCTCGCCGGCCTGTCGGGGCAGTACGTCAACGGCATCGCGCTCCAGGGCTCGGCGCAACGCGAGCTGGACACGATCCTCCGCTCCCAAGGCTACTCGTGGTCGATCGTGGACGGCGCGCTCTCCGTGCTCAAGAACGACGCGACGCTGGCCGGGCTCATCCCCGAGTGGAGCGGCGACACGGGGCTGGTCGGCTCGCCCGAGTTCGGCGCCGCCGAGAAGAACAAGGGCCCGCTGGTCAAGGCCAAGCACCTGCTCGCCCCGCAAGTGAAGCCAGGCGGCAAGATCAAACTGGTGTCTGAACGGTTCAACGGGGAGATCCGCGTCGTGGTCGTCGACCACACCGGCGACACCGAGGGCGGCGACTGGTACACTGAGGTGGAAGGAGAGCCGCTGTGACCGTACGTGATCGCGACTACACCCTCGGCGGCGTCATCAACACCGGCATCGAGCGCCGCCTGGCCAAGCTGCACACGGCGATCCCCGGCCGGGTCGTGCGCTACGACCCGACGACGCAGCAAGCGGACGTCAAGCCGCTCGTGATGGTGAGCTACCTCGACGAGACGGGCGCGACCCAGGTCGAGAGTCTGCCCGTCGTGCCGAACGTGCCGGTCATGTTCCCCGGTGCCGGCGGCTTCCGCATCACCTTCCCCGTCAAGGCGGACGACAAGACGGGCGACACCGTGCTCCTCATGTTCTCCGAGGTCTCGCTCGACGCGTGGCTGGCCGGCGGCGGGAACGACATCAACCCG
>JANYLP010000078.1 GCA_025361445.1 Coriobacteriia bacterium | reverse complement strand
TGATCGGCTTGGTGATGTAGTCCTTCGAGCCGTCCTTCATCGCCTGGAGCTGCTGATCGAAGTCGCCGATCGCGGACAGGTGGATGACGGGGATGTCCTTGGTGCGGTCGTCCCTGCGCAGGCGAGCGAGCACCTCGTGGCCGTCGAGGTCGGGCATGACCACGTCGAGCAGGATGAGATCGAACTTCTCGCTGCGCGCAGCGATCAGTCCTTCGTAGCCGTTCGACGCGGACACCACGGTGAATCCGCGCGCGGTCAGCGCGTCGGTCGCCATCCTGATGACCATGGGCTCGTCGTCTACGACGAGGATCTTCTTCGGCACCGGTGTTCTCCTTCAGCGGCGATACTCATGCTCATTCCCTATTCGACGTGGCGCGCGGCGTTCCTGCTGCGGTTTCCGCCGGGTGGGTCCGGGTTCGAGCGACCGTCCTCGACCGTATACTCGCCGCATGAGCACTTCTGATCCCGACAGCACGTCAGAGCTCCCGGCGCACGCAGTCCTGGAGGCATTCCGTGCCGCCGTGTGGGAGCACTTCCAC
The DNA here is from genome assembly GCA_025361445.1 of Coriobacteriia bacterium. Classification (GTDB taxonomy): domain Bacteria; phylum Actinomycetota; class Coriobacteriia; order Anaerosomatales; family PALSA-660; genus PALSA-660. The sequence goes on along the minus strand of JANYLP010000078.1, from coordinate 7,509 downwards.
GCGAACCGGCGAGAGATGCCGTGGCGTGACGTGGACGATCCGTACGCGGTGCTCGTGAGCGAGGTGATGCTGCAGCAGACGCAGGTCGCGCGCGTCACGGAACGCTATCGCGAGTGGCTCGAGGCGTTCCCGACCGTCGATGCGCTTGCGGCTGCCCCGCTCGCCGTCGTACTCGAGCACTGGCAGGGGCTCGGCTACAACCGCCGCGCGATCGCGCTCAAGCGGGCTGCCGAGCAGGCCGTGGAACGCTTCGGAGGCCGCCTGCCGTGCGATGAGGCGGCGCTCCGCTCGCTTCCCGGGGTGGGCCCCGCAACGGCGTCGGCCGTGCTCAACTACGCGTTCCGGCAGCCGTCACCCTTCATCGAGACGAACGTTCGCGCGGTGTTCCTCCACCACTTCTTCGCGGACGCGGACGGCGTGCCGGACTCCGCGCTCATGCCGCTGGTCGAGGCGACGTGGGACCGTGTGGATCCGCGAGGCTGGGGCTACGCGCTCATGGACTACGGAGTCCACCTGAAGCGGACCGCTGCGAACCCTTCGCGGCGCAGCAGCCACCATGCCCGACAGAGCCCGTTCGAGGGTTCGAAACGGCAGAAGCGTGCGCGGCTGCTGCGCGCGGTGCTGGCGGATCCGGGAGCCCCTGCGGAGTCGTATGCCGAGGGGCTCGGGACGGGACTCCCGGAGGCCGACGCGCTGCTGCACGAGTTGGCGATCGAGGGGTTTCTCGTGTGCGAGGACGACCGCTGGACGGTTCCGGAGCGCTAGCCCGCTTCGGAGGATGCGTCGCCGCCGCGAGCATCCGGGCCGAGCAACATCGCTTCCGCCTCGGTGGTGAGGATGCGGGCGACCCGATCCAGTGGAATCCCGCTCTCCCGCGCGATGGCGACGACGTCGTCGTTCTCGGGGCGGACGCGCACCGAGGGGCCTGATCCCTGCACCTTGACGCGCACCCGCCCCAGCGATGTCTCGATCGTCTCGATGCGACGCGGGGCTACCTGGCGCCACGCCATGGTGCGGCGGACGCCGAGCGTGCCGGTGTGGAGCATCAGGAGCTCGGTGAGGCGCGCCGCGTCCTCGACTCGGGTCAGCACGGTGACCTCGGTACCGAGTCGGCCCTTCTTCATCGAGACCGGCTCACCCCAGGCATCGAGCGCGCCTTGCTCGAGCGCGATGTCGAGCGCCGCCGCAAGAAGCTCGGGCGTGGCGTTGTCGATGACGCTCTGCAGCAGGACGACCTCTGTCAGGCCGCCGCCGCCGAGCTCGAGCTCGCCGACGGAGAGCCGTGCGAGATTGGGGATCGCGTGATCGCGAGTACCGGCGCCCCATCCCTCCGAGAGCACCCGCATCGGCGGCATCGGGGCGAAGCGTGTCGCGAACTCGGCGACGAGGACCGCGCCGGTCGGCGTGGTCAGCTCGCCGGGAAGGTCTCCGGCGAACACCGGAAGGCCCATCAGCACGCGCGCCGTGGCCGGCGCAGGGACGGGGAGTTCGCCGTGCGAGGTCATCACAGTTCCGCTGCCCAGGCGCACGGGCGAGCTCCACAGCTCGTCGATCCCGAGTTCGTGAAGGCCTATCGCAGCACCGACTATGTCAACGATCGAGTCCACCGCGCCGACCTCGTGGAAGTGCACCGCATCCACGGGGACGCCGTGCACCGCGGCCTCCGCGCGTGCGAGGCGTTGGAACGCCGCGAGCGCTTCCGCCTTCACCGGGTCGGCGAGTGCGGATCCTTCGATGAGCGCGCGGATCGCGCGCCAGTCGCGCGAGGGCTGTCCCATCTCCACGAGGACGTCGACCTTGGTTCCCGTCAGGCCCGCGCGGCGCACCTCTGTCACCGCGATCGAGTACCCGGGAAGGCCGAGTGCGCTGAGGCGATCGCGCAGGACATCGGCGTCGAGTCCTGCACCAACGAGCGCGCCGAGGAACATGTCGCCCGAGATGCCGGCGCCGCAGTCGAGGTACGCGAACATCGCGGACCCTACTCCGCCGCGGCCGGGTCGTCGGCGCCTGCGGCACCGCAGGCGGCCGCTGCCCGGTTGATGCGCGAGGCGAGCGCCGCCGCCCCGTAACCGTTGTCGATGTTCACGACGCCGATGCCCGGCGCACACGAGTTCAGCATCGTGAGCAGGGGAGCAACGCCTCCGAAGTGCGCGCCGTAGCCCACGCTCGTGGGGACGGCGATGACCGGGACCTTCACGAGTCCAGCGATGATCGACGGCAGGGCGCCTTCCATGCCGGCGACCGCGATGATCGCGTTCGCATCACCGAACACATCGCGGACGGCGAGCAGGCGGTGGATCCCCGCCACGCCGACATCGAACAGGCGCGTCACGCGGTCGCCCATGACCTCGGCGCAGACTGCGGCTTCCTCGGCCACGCCTTGGTCCGCCGTGCCGGCGCTCGCGACGACGATGTGCCCGATCGAGGGGCGGTTCTCGCGCCGGTCGACGAGCAGGATCTGCGGGTCCTCGAAGTAGCGCGCATCCATCGCGACCTGTGCGACCGCCTGGTAGTGCGCGGCCGTCGCCCGAGTGCCGAGTACGACGCCCCCGTGGTCGAGGATGTCGCGGGCGATCGCCTTGACCTGCTGCGGGGTCTTGCCGAGGCAGAAGATCGCCTCGGGGTATCCGGTGCGCAGCTCGCGGTGGTGATCGACGCGAGCGACCAGGTGGCCGTCAGCGCTGACCTCGGAGAACGGGAGGTCGGAGAGACGACCGGTCGCCTCATCGACACCGATCTCGCCGGCTGCAACGGCACGAAGAAGGTCAGACAGAGCGTGTGCGTCCATGGGAAGGCCCGTCCGTCGCGTGAACCGTGTAAGCGGCCCGTGACCGCGCTCGCGCGCCCGTGCGTGGGTGCGCACGACCCCGAGCGCGTTCGTCGTATACTCCGAGCCAAGTGTAGCGGGGGAAGGGCACTCATGCAGGCAGAGCTCATCGTCGCAATCGTCGCGCTGGTCGTGGCCGTGCTCGCCCTTGCGTGGGCGCTGGCGCTCTCACAGCGCGTTCGCGCGCTCACCGGTGCTCGCAACGAACTCGGCCGCATGGCCGTTGCAGGCGACTTCGGCGGCCTGGCTGAAGCGATCAAGGCGCGTCTCGACGAACTCGCGGCGGAAGACGGCCGCCTCGCTGCCGAGGACGCGGCGCTTGCGGAGCGCATCGGCCATGCGGTCCGTCACCTCGGCCTCGTGCGTTTCGACGCGCTGCCCGGCGACGTCGGCGAGAACTCGTTCGCGCTCGCGATGCTCGACGACCACGTCACCGGGTTCGTCCTGACTTCGATGTACGGCCGCGGCGCCTATCGCCTCTACGCGAAGCCGGTCACCGGAGGTGCGGCCGAACTCGTTCTCACGCCCGAGGAATCCGAGGCGTGCGCCCGCGCACTGCGTGGTACATCGCTGACCGTCTCGTCCGAGGGAAGGGCGCGACGTGGCACCCTCGGATAGCGCGAACGGACCTGTTCCGGAACTCGGCGCCGAGCCGCCTCACGATCGATCCAGCGCAGACCTGACCGCGGAGCGAGAGCGCCGCCTGACCGACCGCCGGGCCTCGGATCCCACGGCTGACGAACACGCACCATCGCGATGGCCCCAGGTCGGGCTTCCCGACTACATGGCCGCCGCTTCACGAATCGCCGTTGCGACCATCTTTGTATCCATCTATGCGTTCGGCGGTCTGAGGACCGACCTGCCCGCATCGGAGTTGCTTGTAGGCGGACTCGTCATCCTGGTCCTGGCCGCATCGTTCGGGGCAGTGGCACTGCTTGTGATCCGCATGGCACCCCGGCGCGTCCTGCGTCTGCTGCTCATCCCCGACCTGCTATGCGCCATGCTGCTCGTCGCGGGGACGGGGATGCTCGTGGACCCGCTGTATCCGTGGATGATCGGTCTGGCCATGATCTACGGGGCCGGGCTGGCGCTTCGCGAATCGGCTTTCTTCACGGTGCTCGTGGCGCTGTCCTACGCGGCCGGCCACCTGTTCGGTCACGTGGGGCACACGCCGCCCGACTACGCTCTCCTCGCTTTCAAGACCCTCGCGATCATTGTGACCGCGATGATGGTGGGCGACGTCTCCCGCCGACAGGCGCAGCGCGAGATGCGCCTTCGCCAGAGCCAGCGGCACTATCACGAGCTGAACGACCGGCTCTCGCGCCGGCTCTCGGAGTTGCGCGCGATCTCGGAGATCACCGAGATCATCCACTCCACGCTCGACTTCGAGCAGGTGGGCAACCTGGTCCTTGAGATCGTCTCGAAGGTCATCGACCTGCCTGCGAGCGCGCTGTTCGTGATCGACAAGCGCCGCGACGAGACGCTCTACAGCGCGTCGTTCGGCATCACCCCTGAGGTGCGCAAGCGGACCGCCGACTCCTACGAGCCGCGCATGCAGCCGCATGGCGAGGACACGTTCGCGTGTACCACCATCCTCGAGCGCGGCACGATCCTCGTCGTGTTCTGCGCCTCGGGCGAGCGCCTCGAGCACCTCGTGGCCGAGGATCGCCTGCTTCTGACGGCGGTCGCGAACGATCTCACCATCGCCGTTGAGAACTCCGAGCTCTACAAGCTCACGAAGCGCATGGCGATCACGGATGAGCTGACCGGGCTCAACAACTACCGGTTCATGCTGCAGCGCCTCGACGACGAGATCGAGCGCGCGCGCCGTTTCGGGCGCACCCTCTCGCTGCTGATGCTCGACGCCGACGATTTCAAGCTGTTCAACGACACGCACGGCCACGTCGCCGGGGACGTGGCTCTCTCGGAACTCGCACACGTCATGCAGTCCGCGGTCCGCGACATCGACGTCGTGTGCCGCTACGGCGGCGAGGAGTTCGCCGTCCTGCTTCCCGAGACCGACGCGGATGGCGCGTTCGTGGCCGCCGAGAAGATGCGCGAAGCGATCTCGTCGCACGCGTTCGCCGACGCCGACGGCCACAAGGACCAGCGGATCACTGTCTCGATCGGGTTCTCCACGTTTCCCCATCCCGCCCCCGACCGTGAGGCGCTGCTACGGCAGGCGGACGATGCCTTGTACGCGGCGAAGCGTACGGGCCGCAACCGTGTGCGGGCCCCGCTCGCGCAGTCGGATTCCAGCCAGGAAGAGGGCCGCGCCGAACGCAGGAAGCCAGGCGATATCTGATGACCAAGCGCGCGTTTCTGGGGCCGGCCGGCACGTTCACTGAAGAGGCGCTGCTCTCGCTGGGCATCGATGGCATCGAACCTGTGCCGTGCGCGACGATCGGCGAGGTCTTCGCGGCTGTCACGAGCGGGGATGCCGAGTCGGGAGTCGTTCCTATCGAGAACTCGGTCGAGGGCTCCGTCAACGAGACGCTCGATGCGCTCGCGTTCGATCACGATCTCCACGTCACCGCCGAGCTCGTCCGTGACATCCACCACACGCTCGTGGTCGCGCCGGGTATCACGCTCGCGGACGTCACGACGGTCGTCAGCAAGCCCGAGGCGACGGCGCAGTGTCGCGACTGGCTCGCCAAGCACCTGCCGGGGCGTCCGGCCATCGCCGCCAACTCGACCGCCGAGGCCGTTCAGCGCGCCGTGGCCGAGCGGGGAGTCGCCGCGGTAGGGACGGCGCTTGCGGCCCGGCTGAACGGCGGAACGGTACTCCACGAAGCGATAGGGGACTATGCCGGGAACCAGACGCGCTTCGTCGTCATCGGTCGCGGCATCGTCGAGCGCACCGGGCACGACAAGACATCGCTCGCGCTGTTCATGCAGCGCAACAAGCCGGGTGCACTTCTCATGATCCTGTCCGAGTTCGCCTACGGGCAGATCGACCTGACCAAGATCCAGAGTCGCCCCACGAAGAAGCAACTGGGCGAGTACATGTTCTTCGTGGACCTCGAGGGGCACGTGGACGACCCGCACATCGCGCTGGCGCTGGAGTGCCTGCGCCTGAAGCTGCGCGAGGTCAAGGTCATCGGGTCGTACCCGCGGGCAAAGTAGAGCGGAACGGCTCGCTGCGTGCTAGCAGCAGGCTCCGGTCGAGCTTCCACTGCCGCCGGTCCCGCCGGTCCCGCACTCGACCTTCCCGCCGTTGAACCATGAGGCGATGATCGCAGCGGCGCACCCGGTGCCGCTCTCCACGCTGATGGCGTCGAATGCGCAGTTGCGTTGGCACGCGCCGCACTCCATGCAGGCGCCGCGGTCCGCCAGCTTTGCCCGGTTCCCGTCCATCACGAAGACACCGTGCGGACAGACCATCGTGCACAGCTGGCACCCGGTGCACTTCTCCGCATCGAAACGGAGCGTCACGACGTCCTCGATATACCTGAGGTCAGTCATCTAGAACCACCCTCCTGCGATCCAGAGCACTGCTGCGAGAGCCGCGCCGACGATCTGCCACGGCATCGCGGAGGCCATCTCCTTCTCGACGCCATGCAGGGACGTGAAGGTCGACGTCCCCGTGTAGTTCATCGCGCCGAAGGAGCCGCCCGCGACCATGAGCGCGAGCGCGGCTGCCAGACTCACGGGCGTGAGCGCCGTTCCCAGCCACGACGACTTCGCGAGGAGCACCGCGGCAACGAGCACGCCTGCGAACGCGCCTTTGACCGAGAACATGCGTCCGGGAAGCCAGGGGAGGAGCAGAGGGGCGACCACCGTACCGGCAAGGACCGCTCCGACGCTCGCCGTGGCCGCCAGTGGCGCGCGGGCGAGCGCAGCGGAGAGCGAGTAGATGTCCGGACCGATGCCGCCGGCGATGACGGCCCCCACCGCCGTTGCCGCAGTGACCAACAGCAGGTTCATGAACTCCACCGGCACGAGCACGAGGCGGTCCCTGAACGTGAACAGGACGCGCCGCATCTTGGCGGTGGCGCGCATCCCGGCGTCGAGGAAGTCGGGAAGGTCGGCGGCACGGACGGGGCCGTATACGACCCGGAAGCGGGTGCGGCGGCGAACCTCGGGGCCGTCTACACCCGGCGCCCCGAGCTGCGGGACGACAACGACGTTGTGCGACACGACGAGGGACAGCTCGGCGGCGTCGATGCGCCGGACGAGCTCGTCGGTGCCGAACGTGCCCTTGCCTGCCGCGCACCAGACGTTGATGCCACGCGTGTCGAGCACAAGTATCCAGGCGCTTCGTCCGGTCAGCTCGCGTCGCAGAGCATCGAAGGAGAGCTTGTAGTTGGCGCTTGCAAGCACAGGTGAGCGATCGTCGGGCTCACCGAGCGCGTAGAGTCCCGGATCCACCGTGTAGGTGTAGCGACCGATGCCCCAACGGACCTTGTAGCCGCCGATGCGGTCGGCACGGGTCAGAGCAGCCGGAATGACCGGCACCTGCCCGAACGGCGTGTCGATGACGCCTGTGACGAAGGGTTGGTCGAGACGCGGACGCGTGACCTTGCTGCCCGGCAAGGTACGTGGGCCTCAACAAGGCGCTTCGTCAGGAGCGGACACGAGAGGGTCCGCAGCCGTGGTGTCCGACACCGGGTTCTCCATTCGGCTGATCGATCTGCAGCCGCAGGATACCAACTAGTTCGATGGCTGTCGAACTATGCGCT
>JANYLP010000069.1 GCA_025361445.1 Coriobacteriia bacterium | reverse complement strand
GAGAACCCGCCGTGTGCCGGCCGTTGTCCGCATCTGGCGATCAAGAAGAACGCTGTGACCGGCGCGGTCTGGATCGATCCGAACCTGTGTCAGCCGGGCGTGGTCAACTCAAAGGGCGTCAAGTGCGTGCATCAGTGCAAGATCGACTGCCAGCGCGGTGGTATTCCGATGATCGGTAGCGGGTCGGACGACTTCGTTACCGCCAAGGCCTGGAAGTGCACGCTGTGCACCGGTACCTACATCAACGCGTCTTACGTGGGCGCCGGTCTCAACGGCGATCTGCCGACCAAGGCACCGGGTGCCGACAATGCGCGCGTCTCGCAGCTGCCGTCGTCGAACGGTTCCACGGTTGTCCCCGAACTCGACCACCAGCCGTCCTGCGTCTACACCTGCCCGGCGAACGCGATGAAGTACGACACGCGGGCCAACATCCTGGCCTACCTGAACTCGGAGTACGGTGCCCTCACGGACCGTCGCTTCGGAGACGGCTCGATGTTCTGGGCTTCGCACAAGTTCTCCATCCTTGCCCCGCCGAAGGCGGACCCGTTCATGGAGGATCACGTTTCCCCGATGCTCGGCGGCCTGCTCTCGAGCCCGTTCGCGAAGGCAGCCCTCGCTCCGACGCTCGTTGTCGGAGGACTGCTTGCACTTGCGGCCCGTCGTGCGAAGATGGAAGAAGAAGCCACATTGACCGAGGGGGGGCTGTGACTGTGAAGAAGTACGCATGGATCCTCATCGCCGCAGCTCTGCTCGCTGTCGTGGTCGCTCCCACGATGGCGCTCGCCAACAACGGCCCGCACGGTGGGTATGTTGCTGACACCGACATGTGCGCGCAGTGCCACAGGGCGCACACAGCCCCGAGCACGCTCACGTGGACGGACAACCAGGGCGGCCAGAAGAACGCTCTTCTGCTCACCGACACGGGACAGAACTACCTGTTCTGCCTCGCCTGCCATGACAACGCGGCGCAGGGTGCCGATACCAACGTCATGGGCGGCGTCTATCAGGGCACCGCCTACGGCACGAGCGGCGGCGATCTCATCTCTGGTGCGTTCGGCAGCGTCGGGACGACTCAGGGCGCGCTGTACGACAGCCACGGCACCGCGGTCTCCTCGACGCACCTGATCAACAGCCAGTCCTGGGGCGCCTATGGCGGCGGCCTCTTCGGACAGAAGGCCGCGGACGTCGTGGCCGGCGGCAACGATCCGGCGCTCTACGGTACCGGCAACAAGATCGTCATGGACTGCAGCACCTGCCACGACCCGCACGGCTCCTCGAACTACCGTCTCCTCAAGGACGCTGTCAACGGTGTGGCCGTGGGCGGGTACGACGGGACCGCGTCGGATCTCGACCCGTTCGGCACCGCTTACAGTGCGCAGAACCCGAAGCCGACCCCCTACGTCATCTCGAACGAGGTGGGCTACCCGCAGGGCGGCTTCCAGCTGCACATCAAGTACCCGAACTACGATCCGGACTACACGACGGCGCTCTACGCCAAGCCGCCCGCGAACGACACGAACAAGGGTATGACCGGCTGGTGCGTGGGTTGTCACACCACGTACAACGTCGCGGTGCGGGGCACGTCTCCCATCACCGCAACGCCCAACTACATCGTCAGCAGCAGTAGCGTGTACAACGCTGGCGACACACTGGGGCTCGTAGCCCGTCACCGTCACCCGATGAACGTCCCGCTGTCCAACTATCTGGGCGCGCAGGGCCTCGTCACCGGTTCCACCCTCGGCCTTCCGGTCGCGCACGATGCGTCGGAGCAGAGGTCGACCGGATCTCCGCTGTACGTGGCCGGTAACTACACCTCGAGCGACTGGGTCGACTGTCTGACCTGTCACAACTCACACGGTGCCACGACCACGATGACCGGCTGGGCCGATCTGGGCGCAGCGTCAACCGAGGAAGTCGTCGGTTCGCGTGGTGTGATGCCGACCGACAGCAACCTGCTCAAGATGAACAACCGCGGCGTGTGCGAGGCCTGTCACAACAAGTAGGCGGATCGCAGTGTCTGAGCCTCCTCGGACAGGCACACGCGGGGTGTGAAACGGAAGGGCCGGGGAGCACGTTCCCCGGCCCTTCCCGTGTGCATGCGGTAGGGTGGATGCGACAGGAAGCGAGGTGATGGCGATGCCGGTACGACGCAGTGCGCTGACGTGGGCGGCGGTTCTCGCCATCGGCTTCGCGACGCACGTCGGCATGACGGTCCAGCTTGCGGGCAGGACGGCGGCCGCACCGCTCGTCGTCGCACTGACGCTCGGTGCACTGGCGACGGCCTTGATCGTGGCGGGTCGGCCCGTTCGGGCCGTTTGCGCCATGGACCGGACGTCGCAACTGCTCGCGGCCGCAGCCGGAATGCTGCTCGTCTTTGGCGCGCCGGCGCTCGTCGCCTCGGTCCGTATGACCGACGCCCCGTCCGGCTCGCTCGTCGTGTTCTGGATGTCGGGAGGGTGGGCGGTGCTCGCGGCTGCCGCAGGTGCGGCGATCGCCTGGCAGCGGCGTTCGCGGTCGCTGACCGGGCTGGCACTCGCGGGCGGCCTGGCGGCCCTCGTGGGCGCGGCCGGGATCGTCGCCAACTGGGAGCGTCCGTCGTCCTTCTCACCGTTGGTGCGGTTCCCATCCCAGGAGTTGGCTATCGTTGGTGCGGGCTTGCTCGTTCTCGCGGGCGCCATGTTTCTGATCCGCGCGGCCCGCGCCGGAGGGCTCGACGGCGCGCTCGTGTGCGCGACCGCGACCGGCGCCGCGGGCGGCCTCGCGTGGTGGGCGATGGAAGGCCTGTCCCTCGAAGCATTCAACGAGCGACCGGCCGAGATGGTTCTTGCGGGGCTCGCGTGGGGAGTGGTGTGCGTCGCGCTTCCGCGTGTGATCCGTTCCGAGGGGGTGTCCCGCACGGGTGCCCTGCTGGCTCCGGCGCCGCTACTTCTCACGCTGCTCATCTTCGTCGAGCAGATCGTGGGCGTAGCCGGGCCGCAACCTATGATCGTCAACGGTGTCGTGGCCGGGGTGCTCGTGCTCCTCGCGGGCGCCGTGGGACTGTGGTCGTCGAACGCGGCTGCGCCTTCAGGCGAGAGCGCTCCGAAGCGCCCCATCTGGACATGGCTCGCCCTGATCCCGCTCGTGCTCGCGGCGGTAGGCCTCGCGTTCCCGGCCATGAGCGCGACGGCCGACGTTCCTCCCAGGCTCCTGCGCTGGACGCTGCTGGGCTGGGAGTCGCTGGCGGGCCTGGCCGCGTTCGCGCTGGCAGCGGTAGCAGGCGCTCTCTCCCGCGTCAGGCGACCCCTTCTTCCCGCGGCAGCGGCGCTGGTCGCCTGCGGGGCCTGGACGCTCCTCGGCGATACTCCTCTGCGCGTACTGAAGGACGGCCTCGCGCCGGGCATCGAACAGTACTACGGTACCGAGTACGGCTCGATCACCTTCGTCGCACTGACGAACCCGTGGTCGCTGGCGGCCGTCGTATTGGCCACATCCGTGCTTGTCATGGTGATAGCGCTCGCGCTTGTCTCCGGCCGGACGCGCCGCGCGGGCGCGCACTCTGAGAGGTAGCTGGTCTTCATGTCACGACGCATCGGTATCGCGCTCGTACTGGCCGCGCTCGTGGGCGGCCTCACGCTGACCGGCTGCGCACAGCTCGTGCGCGTGGAGAGTGGTGAGGTCGTCACCTGCACCTACGGCGAAGTCACGACCGACACGGTCAAAGTCATCGAGGTGCCGGCCGACCAGGCAGGCAACTACTCGGTGGTGCGCACGACCGTCATCTGCGACAGGCACAAGGCGCTCGAGGCGCTCTACGCCGAGGCGCAGGCCGCGATCGTCTCCGACACCCTCGACGTGGCCAAAGCGAAACTGACCGAGATCCTCGCGATCGATGCGGCCTTCCGCAGGGCCAAGACCCAACTCGACGCGATCAACGCGGGCAAGAAGCCCGTTCCCGATACCGGCTCGACCACGCCGGGCGGCTCGGGCGAGACATCGGGGCAGGTGCCGGTCGGTCCGGTCGCGAACCTCGCGAGCTACGTTCCTGACACGCTCACCGGCTTCACCGCGCAAGGTATCAGCGCGGATGCGTTCTCCCTGGCGCGCGAGTACGTCCCTGTCGAGGGGAGCCCCGCCGACTACCTGATGATCGTCGTCGAGCAGTACAGGGACGCGGCGGGCGCTCAGGCGGCGATCAAGACCCAGGTCGTCCCGGGGTACGGGTTCGACGTCTCGACGGTGTCCGTGGCAGGCCACGCGCTGCGCTTCGGGACCGACAACAAGCGTTTCGCGACGCTCGCGTGGAACGCCGACGGCGTGATGATCGTCATCGAGGCGTCGTCGGCAGCGCGCAATCCGACAGACCTCAAGAGCGCGCTCGTGACGATCGCCGGCCGTCTGGTGAAGTAGGCGTTCGTGGAACGGGTCTCGCGCTACTGGACGATGAAGACCCGCGTCCCCACCTTCACGCGCGGGTAGAGGTTCTCGACGTCCCACATGTGCATCCGGATGCAGCCGTGTGAAGCGGCAGTGCCGATCGAGTAGTCCTTGCTCGTCCCGTGGATGCGGATGCCGGGGGAGTTGAGGTTCATCGCGCGGGTCCCGAGCGGGTTGCCCGGTCCGGCGGGAATCGTCGCGGGCATGCCCTTCGCCCAGTCGCTGCCCGGATTGCTCCACGTCGGCCGGTACCGCTTCAGCTCGATCTTGAACTGGCCCAGCGGCGTCGGGAACTGCGCCGTGCCTACCGCGCAGCGGTACTTCTTCTCCACCGTCGTGCCGTTGTAGAGCGTGAGCGTGCGCTTGCTCCGGCTCACGAGGATGGTCTTCCCGAGCTTGGCGTCGGTGATACGGGGCTCGGTCGTCACCACGCCGAGCGTGACGGTCCCGGTGCCGGCCGTGATCGCCTCGGCGATCTTGGCGACGCTCGCGGTCACGTCGATCGACGAACCGTTCACGGGCTTGATGAAGGTGAGCTTCGATCCGTCGACTGTCACGGAGGCATCGACGGCGGGCACCGTGATGCGCACCTGTTCGTCGAGCACCCACTTCGTGAGCGCGGTGGTGTCGATCTTCACGTCGACCGCGACGTCATGGCCCACGCTCGTGCCGGACACGCGCTGGAATACGCGGCCTACCATCGTCGAGGCGGTCTTGGGCGCTGCGGCCTCGTCGAGCATCGCGTCGACATCAACGGTGCTGAGCGACGTCGGGTCGAGTGTCGTGATCAGTCCGCTGCAGCTCACCGTCACCGGGGCCAGGACCTTCGCCAACACGCGCTTCTCGACAGTGCGCACGGCGTCCGCACGCGACATACCGCCCACGTCGACCCCCGCCACCGCGGCGCCCTTGGGCATCGCGTCACGCATCAGGTAGTCGTCGAGTGCCACCGCCGTGAATCCGACGGAGAACAGCGCCAGAGCCGCTATCAGCGCGCTGGCGAGCAGGCGGGACGAGAGGCTCGTGCGGTCCATAGGGCTTCTCTCACGAAGGGCGGTCGGCTGGGATTCTACAGCGGGACGAGCCGTAGCGTAAACTTGCGTACGGTAGATGCAGCAGCGACTGCCGTGCCGCCATCGTTCGGGAGAGGGAGTGGATGGAGGAGCAGGTCACACCGGGTTCGCCCGGAGACGCCACCCGCCTCATCGCGCAGGTCGAGCGCGAGCGGGGAATGGACCTTTCCCAATACCGTCTCACCTACCTCGAGCGTCGGCTCGGAACCCGCTTGCGGGCGCTGGGCCTGGTCAGCTATCGGCAGTACGGCACCCATCTCAGCGAGCATCCCGAGGAGTACGCCCGTCTGCTCGACACGCTCACCGTCAACGTCACCGACTTCTTCCGCGACCCACCCGTGTGGAAGATCATTCGCGGTGAGGTCATCCCGGCGATCCTGAACGCAAAGGCCGCGAACGGACAGCGAGGCCTCCGCGTGTGGTCCGCCGGTTGCGCGACCGGCGAGGAGCCGTATTCACTCGCGATGGCGTTCCTGTCGGGTATGGAGACGGCCAAGCAGCCGTTCCTGCTGAGCGTGCTGGGGACGGATCTCGATCCGAATGCGATCGCGACCGCGCAGGCCAACGACTACGACGTTGCGAAGCTGGAGCACCTCCCCGGCCCCGATCG
>JANYLP010000068.1 GCA_025361445.1 Coriobacteriia bacterium | reverse complement strand
CCTCGGGTGGATCGGCAGCGGCGGTCGCGGCGGGGGAGGCCGTCCTGTCGCTTGGGTCCGACACGGGCGGGTCGATACGGCAGCCATAGCGGCTGACGCGCCCGTAGGTCGGCTTCATCGCGACGGTGCCGGTGAGCGCACCAGGCTGCCGTATCGACCCGCCCGTGTCGGACCCAAGCGACAGGACGGCCTCCCCCGCCGCGACCGCCGCTGCCGATCCACCCGAGGAACCGCCGGGAACCCGCTCGAGGTCCCATGGATTGTGGGTCGGTCCGAACGCCGAGTTCTCAGTCGACGAGCCGAATGCGAACTCGTCCATGTTGCACTTGCCGATGGGCAGCGCTCCCGCATCGAGCATCAGGCGGACCGCGGTGCAGTCGTAGACGCTCTTGTAATCCTCGAGGATCTTCGAGGAACAGGTCGTCTTCGTCCCGACGAGGTTCATGTTGTCCTTGAACGCCGTCGGCACTCCTGCCAGCGGCGGCAGTTCCGCGCCTGCGGCCACGAGCGCGTCGATGCGCTCCGCGGCACTCGCGGCAAGGTCACGCGACAGCGAGTTGAAGGCGTGCACATCGGCGTCCACGGCGTCGATGCGCGAGAACGCCGCATCCGCGAGGGCGGCCGCCGAGAACTCGCCCGCGACGAGTCCGTCTCGGATGGAGCGGACCGACAGTGTGCTGAGATCGATGGCCACGTCGCGCTCCCTACGAGCCGAAGGTCGGGATGAGGAATGCGCCGTCCTGCTGCTCCGGCGCGTTCAGGAGCGCGTCCTCGCGGCTGAGCCCGGAGCGAACGACATCCGCACGCGTGACGTTGGTGACGGCCACGGCGTGCGCCGTCGGCTCGATACCGGTCAGGTCGAGCGCGGAGATGCGGTCGATCTGCACGAGGATGTCGTTGAGTTCGACGCCGAGAGCGGCGACCTGCTCGTCGGAGAGGCCGAGCCTCGCGAGCGTGGCGACGTGGCGTACCTGTTCGTCAGAGATGGCCATTCAGAGCGCTCCTTCGGGGGCGTGGGACCCGAACGATGATACCCGAGGGCCGCGAACGGAGGTCGTGCGACTCAGCGAACGGCGGCGTAGTAGAAGGCCAGGAAGATCGCGTTGTAAAGCGCATGCGCGATGATCGCGGGCCATAGGCTGCGCCCACGCCCGGCAAGCCATCCGACGGCGATGCCGAGGACCGTCAGCGGCACCACCGAAGTCCAGCTCGCATGGAGCAGGGCGAACGCCAGGGCGCAGGCGACGATCGCGATCCAGCGACCGAATCGCGCGGCGAGTGCGGTGAGGACGACTCCACGAAGCAGCGCTTCCTCGAGCACGGAGGCAACGGCGGCGACGAGGATGAAGGTCAGAAGCATCCCGACGATCCCCGACCCGAAGACACCGCTCAGCCCGTCTGTGGGCGCAGCGCCACCGGCGGGAGGGGCCGTAAGGGCGCGGTACGTCACGGCACTCAGCCAACAGCCGATGGCGACGGCTACCGCAAGCAGCGTGTTGACAAGCTCGGGCGCGCGGTCCAGGCGGAACGCTTTCAACACATCGGCTCCCCTGCGCCGCGCGAGCCCCCACGCGACGCTGGCGAGTACCGCGTAGTAGCCGGCGTGCAGGATCCCGGCCCACACGGGCTCACTCGCGACGGTGCTCCGAAGCGCCTGCATACCGATCAGGAGAGCGAACGCGAGGACGAGCACGACCGACGCCTCAGAAAGGCTCCATGCGGCAGAAGACGGGACAGACTTGCTCGGACCCTTCTTCTCCTTCACTGCGCCGATCGGAACGACGGCTCCCCGCCCGGCGTCCTGGCGTGCGGCCACCGACGCCCCCCTCAGAGCAATAGCGCCACGGTCGCACGCGTCGACACAGTTGCCGCATGCGGTGCACTTCGACCAGTCGACGAGGATGTAGCCCGGGCCGACCCTGAGCGCCTTGGCGGAACACTTCGGCACGCACTTCCCGCACCGGTCGCACGCCGCGGTGTCGAGTCGCAGCGGGGTGGCCGGGCTCACGAAGCCTCCGAAGCGGGCGGTTCGCCGGTCTCGATGACACGCACGAGCGCGGTCTCGTCCAGTACGGTCACGCCCAGGTCGATCGCGTGGGTGAGCTTGCTTCCGGCATCGGTCCCCGCGACGACGAACGAGGTCTTGGCGCTCACCGAGCCCGAGACCTTGGCGCCGCGGGCCTTCAGCCTGGCGGTGGCTTCCTCCCGCGTGAACCGCTCGAGCCCGCCGGTCAAGACGAAAGTCAGTCCTGCAAGCGTGGCGGGCAACGCCTCCGCCACCCTGCCCTCGTCGCTGAGGCGAACGCCGACAGTGCGCAACCGCTCTACCACCGCGACATTGTCCGGATTGCCGAGGAAAGCGACCACGGAGGCGGCGATCGCAGGACCGACCTGGTCGGCCGAGGCGATCTCCTCATCACCGGCGGCGCGCAGCGCATCGAGGGATCGGAACGTCGTCGCCAACTGCTCGGCGACAGTCGATCCGACGTGCCGGATGCCGAGTCCGAAGACGACGCGTGCCAGCGGTCGATCCTTGCTGGCCTCCACATTCGCGAGGATCTTCGCGGCCATCACCGCGCCGAGTCGGACGGCGGTTCCATCCTTCTTCACTCGACCGAGATCGAGGTCGGCGAACGAGTCCTGGGTCAGGGTGTAGAAGTCCGAAACGTCCTTCACCAGCCCGGACTCGATCAGGCGGCCGATGATCTCGTAGCCAAGCCCCTCGATGTCGAGCGCGCCGCGACCCGCCCAGTGCCCGAGGCGCTCCCAGCGTTGCGCGGGACAGGCGACGTTGGTGCAGCGCGAGACGACCTCGCCCTCCGGTCGCCACACCGGTCCGCCGCACGAAGGGCACTCCGCCGGCATCGACCACGGCGCGGCGTCCGCGGGGCGCAGGCCGATCACCGGCCCGACCACCTCCGGAATGACGTCCCCGGCCTTCCGCACGATGATCGTGTCCCCGATGCGCACGTCCTTGCGCCGCACCTCGTCCTGGTTGTGCAGCGTCGCGCGCGCGATCGTGGAGCCCGCAACCAACACCGGGTCGAACTCCGCCAGCGGCGTGAGCGCACCGGTCCGCCCCACCTGCACTCGGATCTCGCGCAGGACGGTCGTCTTCTCCTCGGGGGGGAACTTGAACGCTATCGCCCAGCGCGGCGCCTTAGCCGTGAAGCCGAGCTCGTCTTGCATCGCGAACGAGTCGACTTTGATCACGACGCCGTCGATCTCGTACGGCAGGTCGTGACGCTTCCCGATGGCGGCGAGGCAGAACTGCTTCACGAGTTCGCGGGTGCCGCACGTCTTGATATCCGGGTTGACGCGGAATCCCGCTGCACGGAGCCACGCGAGCGCCTCGGACTGCGAGCCCAAGTGCAGCGGACGCGGGTCGGTCACCTGGTAGATGAAGGTCGCCAGGTCCCGGGCCGCCGTCATGGCCGGGTCCTTCTGGCGAACGGATCCGGCGGCGGCGTTGCGCGGGTTCGCGAAGGGCGTCTGGCCGGCTTCCTCCTGCTCCGTGTTGAGCCGCTCGAACGATGCCTTTGGCATGAAGACCTCGCCGCGGACCTCGATGGCGGGCCAGACACCTGAAGCGTCGCCTCCGGCGTTGTCGCCGAACAGCGCGCCCTGAGCGGGTGCTGCCGCCGCCGGGAGCGCCTCGTCGCGCATCCGCAACGGCACCGACTTCACGGTGCGGATGTTGACGGTGATGTCCTCGCCGGTCGTGCCGTCCCCACGGGTAGCGGCCTTCACGAGCGAGCCGCCCTCATACGTGAGCGCGAGCGCGCTCCCGTCGATCTTGAGCTCGGCCACGAAGGCGCAGCCGCGCTCGAGCACGTCGGGCTCGAGGCGGTCGAACCAAGCGTCGAGCTCGTCGAGCGACATCGCATTGTCGAGCGAGTACATGCGCGCCGCGTGCCTGACCGGCGCGAACGCCACGGACGGCGCGACGCCGACACGTTGCGTCGGCGAGTCCGGCGTGATCAACTGCGGATGAGCGGCCTCGATCCCCTCGAGTTCGCGAACCAGCGCGTCGTACGCCTCATCGGATATCTCCGGGGCGTCGAGTGCGTAGTACCGATACGCGTGATGGTCTATCTCGGCGCGGAGGGCGGCCGCTCGTGCGGACACCCCGGCCGATGCGACCGGCCCGCCGATGTCGCCGGACTGCATCACGCCTCGTCGACCCGCAGTCGCTGCACGTGCACGTCGTTGACGGAGTAGACGACGACCTCGGGCACGAAGCGGTTGATCCGCTCCGCCTCGTAGATCCAGACATCCGTTAGCGCCACTTTGAAGAAGAGCCCACCGGGGCCGTTCTGCGGCTCCACGACGACGTCGTTCGCCAGATACGCCCGCAGCTCCGTCTCCACGTAGTACGTGAAAACCTTCACGGCGTCGCGATACTCGTCGTACAGCTTCATGCGCAGCTGCGCCTCGTGCATGTCCAACTCGTCGATGTCGTCCATGCTCACCACTCCTTATCGGGGGAACCGGCCCCGTCCGTGCGGCCGGATGCGCTCTCAGGTCGTGCGTCACACTGCGATAATGACCTAGAGTGTGATGGTAGTACCAGATGCGCGGTGAAGTGCACCGTGCGAAGTGACCGCACCCCTGCCCCCAAGCGAGGTCAAGCATGCGAAAGATCCTGGAATCGTGCGTCCGCGTCGACGTGCTCGCCAAGGCGGTGTACGAGGATATGCGTCGGCGCTGCACCGATCCGGCCGTCGCCGATCTGTGCGGAGCCATGGCCGAAGAGGAAGCGACCCACATCCAGTGGTGGACCGAGCTTCTCGGCGCCTGGGATGAAGGGAATCTCAGCGGGCTGTGGACGCTGCCGGATTCGGCCGCGGACCAGTTGGGTGCCACCGTGGAGGAGCTTGAACGCTTCGCACGGTCCGGCGACGGTCCGATGGACGCGGAGACCGTGCTCACGACGGCCGCTCGCATCGAGTTCTTCGCACTCGACCCCGTCTTCTCTGAGTTGCTCGATCTGGCGGAGCCGGGAGTCGCGCGGGCCCGGCACGATGCGTATTCGGAGCATGTCGCGCGCCTCGTCACCGCCCTCGAGAAGGCGTTTCCCGCCGACAGCCTCGCCGGCTTCCTCGCACGGATCCTGCGCAGGGCGGAGATGGACAACCGCACGCTGTCGCAGTACGCGACGATGGACGCGCTGACCGGTCTCGGCAACCGCCGCGCGCTGGCGGCACAGGCGGGACAGTGGGCGGCGTGGGCGGCGCGCTATGGCAGCGCCGTGACGTTCCTGATGCTCGATGTGGACCACTTCAAGAGCATCAACGACGCCTGGGGGCATGCCGTCGGCGACCGCGTGCTCGTTGCGATCGCCGGCTCGATCAAGGCATCCTTGCGCGGCGCGGACCTGGTGGCGCGCTATGGCGGCGATGAGTTCGTCGTGCTCGCACCC
>JANYLP010000037.1 GCA_025361445.1 Coriobacteriia bacterium | reverse complement strand
ACGCACGAGGTTATGCCAGCCAGAGTTTATTATGACAACGACGCCGATCTAGCAGCACTTCGCAGTAAGACGATCGCGGTGATCGGATACGGCAGCCAGGGCCACGCGCACGCGCTCAACCTCCACGACTCGGGCTGCGATGTCCGCGTCGGCCTACGCGCCGGCTCGAAGAGCTGGGACAAGGTCAAGGCCGACGGGCTGAGGGTCATGACCCCCCGCGAGGCCGCGCAGGAGGCCGACGTCATCATGATGCTCGTCCCCGACGAGACCGCCGCGCACATCTACTACTCCGAGATCCACGAGTCGATGACCGCGGGTAAGGCGCTCGTGTGGGCGCACGGATTCAACATCCACTTCGACCAGGTCGTGCCGCCGGCGGACGTCGATGTCTTCATGGTCGCTCCGAAGGGCCCGGGTCACATGGTGCGTCGCGTGTTTCTCGAGGGCTCCGGCGTGCCGAACGTGATCGCCGTGCATCAGGACGCGACGGGTAAGGCGATGGACCTCGCGCTGGCGTGGTCCGCGGGCATTGGCGGCGCGCGCGCCGGCGTGATCGAGACTACGTTCCAGGAGGAGACCGAGACCGACCTGTTCGGTGAGCAGGTCGTGCTCTGCGGCGGCGTCACGCATCTGGTCGAGGCTGCGTTCGAGACGCTCGTCGAAGCCGGTTACCAGCCTGAGATCGCGTACTTCGAGTGCTTCCACGAGCTCAAGCTCATCGTCGACCTCATGTACGAGGGTGGCATGGCTAAGATGCGCGACTCGATCAGCAACACCGCCGAGTATGGGGACTACGTCACCGGCCCCAAGATCATCACGGACGAGACCCGCGAGGCGATGGCCCAGGCGCTGTGGGATATCCAGTCGGGCAAGTTCGCTCGCGACTGGATCCTTGAGAACAAGGCCGGCCAGCCGCACTTCAAGGCGATGCGGCGTATCCACGCCGAGTCCTACATCGAAGACGTCGGCGGCGAGCTGCGCGGCATGTTCTCGTGGCTCCGTAAGGAGTAGCTCGACCGCACGACCCGCTCGACCGCGTGCCGGTAAGCGACCCACGGGATGGATGAGAGACATGCAGAAGAAGTACCTGATGACGCCGGGGCCGACGCCGGTCCCCGCTGAGGTCCTGCTCGCGCAGGCGCGGCCGATGATCCACCACCGGACCCCGGACTTCTCGGCCACGCTGATGGAGTGCGTCGAAGGCCTGAAGTACGTGTTCCAGACCAAGGAGAGCGACGTCATCCTGCTCGCGTGCTCCGGCACGGGTGCTATGGAGTCCTCGATCGCGAACCTGTTCTGCGCGGGCGACAAGGTGATCGTCGCGCGCAATGGCAAGTTCGGCGACCGGATGGTCGGACTCGCGAAGGTCTACGGTCTTGAGATCGTCGATCTGCAGTATCCGTGGACCGAAGTCGTGCGCCCGGCGGACATCGCCGAGGCGCTCAAGGCGAACCCGGACGCGCGCGGCGTGATCATCACGCAGTCCGAGACGTCCTCGGGCGTGCTGAACGATGTCGAGGCGGTCGGCAAGATCGTGGCTGCCTACCCGGAGTGCGTGCTGATCGTCGACTCGATCACCGGCATCGGCGCGGTTCCCTGCATGACCGACGCCTGGAACCTCGACGTGGTCATGACCGGCTCCCAGAAGGGGCTCATGCTTCCGCCGGGTCTTGCCGCGGTCACGGTCTCTCCCAAGGCGTGGAAGGCGTACGAGCGCAGCACGCTGCCGAAGTACTACTTCGACTGGATGAAGTACAAGAAGAACCTTGATGCGCAGACGACCCCGTTCACACCGGCAGTCTCGCTCATCATCGGTCTCGGGGAGTCTCTCAAGATGATGCGCGAAGAGGGCATCGAGAACATCATCGACCGCCACAGCCGCCTCGCCGAGGCCACGCGCCGCGGCTGCGAGGCGCTCGGGATGAAGCTCTTCGCTCCGCCGGAAGGCCGCGGCAGCGCCGTGACGCCGGTGTGGGTGCCCGAAGGCGTCGACGGAAAGAAGATCGTCAGCATCATGAAGAACAAGTACGGGGTCACGATCGCCGGCGGCCAGGACGATTACACCGGGCGCATCTTCCGCGTCGGGCACCTTGGCTACTTCGGTGACTTCGACATCATCACCACGCTCGCGGCGCTCGAGATGACGCTGGCCGAGCTGGGCTACGAGTTCGAACGCGGCGCGGGCATCAAGGCCGCGGAAGCCGTCTTCATGGGAGAAGTGGGATGACGATGAAGGTACTGGTAGCTGACAAGATCGCTGACAGCGGCATCGAGAAGCTTCGCGAGTCGTTCGAGGTCGACGTCAAGACCGGTCTGTCCGAGGCCGAACTCGTCGAGATCATCGGTGCGTACGACGGGCTCATCGTGCGGAGCGCGACCCGCGCGACGCGCCCCGTCATCGAGGCCGCGGACAACCTCAAGATCATCGGGCGGGCGGGTGTGGGGATCGACAACGTCGATGTGACGGCTGCCACGGAGCGCGGCATCATCGTGTGCAACGCGCCGACCTCGAACGTCGTGTCGGCGGCGGAGCACACGTGGGCGCTGCTCATGGCGCAGGCGCGCATGATCCCGCAGGCCAACGCGTCGCTGAAGTCGGGCAAGTGGGAGCGCAGCAAGTTCACCGGCGCCGAGTTCTACGAGAAGACGCTCGCGATCATCGGCCTGGGCCGCATCGGCACTCTCATCGCCGAGCGTGCCCGCGGCTTCCAGATGCGCCTGATCGGCTACGACCCCTACATCTCCGAGGAGCGCGCGGCGGCGCTCGGCGTCGAGCTGTTCCCGAGCATCGAGGCGCTGCTGCCGGAGGCGGACTTCATCACCGTGCACCTGCCCAAGACCAAAGAGACCATCGGCATGTTCGGTGCCGAGCAGTTCGCGATGATGAAGGACGGCGTGCGCCTCGTGAACACCGCTCGCGGCGGCATCTACCAGACTGACGCGCTCGTGGACGCGCTCAAGAGCGGCAAGGTCGCCAGCGCCGCCATCGACGTGTTCGAGGTCGAACCCACCACGGAGTCGCCGCTCTTCGCGCTCGACAACGTGATCGTGACCCCGCACCTCGGCGCCTCCACCGAGGAGGCGCAGGATCGCGCCGGCGAGCAGATCGCGGACCTGGTGGCCGCCGGCCTCAACGGCGAGATGGTCACCACCGCCGTCAACATCGCTCCTGTGCCGCCCGACGTCATGGACAAGGTCGGGCCGTACCTCAAGCTCGCCGAGCAGGTCGGCGCGATGGTTGCCCAGCTCGCCAAGAGCGGCGTCGACGATCTCAGCATCACGATGATCGGCGGGCTCGCCGAGACCGACACGCGCATCCTGCGCACTGCTGTCCTGAAGGGGATGCTCGGGGTCGCCACCGACGAACCCGTCAACTACGTCAACGCGAACTACTTCGCCGAGCAGCGCGGGATCCGCGTCACCGAGTCGAAGCGCGCGGAGACGCACGACTACGTCTCGATGATGGTCGTCAAGGCGTCGAGCGGCGGGAAGCAGGTCGTGGACGTCGCGGCTGCCCTCATCGGCAAGAAGAACGAGCCGCGGATCGTATCGCTGTTCGGCTACGACCTCGACATGGTGCCCGACGACCACATGGCATTCTTCGTCTACCCCGACCGGCCCGGCATGATCGGCAAGGTGGGGACGATACTCGGCGACGCCGGCATCAACATCGGGTCGATGCAGGTGGGCCGCAACGAGGCAGGCGGCAAGGCGCTCATGGGCATCACCGTGGATACGCCGATCGAGACCGAACTGCTCGCGCGGATCAAAGCCGAGGCCGGTATGACACACGCTTGGAGCGTGGAGCTGTAGGAGCGTCGCTGAGGGGCTGACACGATGAAGCTGGACACGGTACGCATATTCGACACGACACTGCGCGACGGCGAGCAGTCGCCGGGCGCCAGCATGAACACGGGCGAGAAGCTGGAGATCGCGCGGCAGCTCGTACGCCTCGGTGTGGACGTCATCGAGGCCGGCTTCCCCATCTCGAGCCCGGGTGACTTCGAGTCGGTGCGGCGCATCGGCGCCGAGGTCGGCGACGCGGTGATCGTCTGCGCGCTGTCGCGGGCGGTTCCGGCGGATATCGAGCGGGCCGCCGAGGCGCTGTCCACGGCCGCCCGTCCACGCATACACACCGGCATCGGCGTCAGCCGCTCGCACCTCGAGGACAAGCTGCGCATCAGCGAGGAGACCGCGCTCGAGCGCGCCGTCGCTGCCGTGAAGCTGGCGCGCACCTTCGTCGAGGACGTCGAGTTCTACGCGGAGGACGCGGGCCGCGCCGAGCCGGCGTTCCTCTACCGCATGATCGAGGCGGCTATCGGCGCGGGTGCGACCGTCGTCAACATCCCGGACACCACCGGCTACACGTATCCGGAGGAGTTCGGTTCGCTCATCGCCGGACTTGCGGATAGCGTCAAGGGCATCGAGACCGTTACGATCGCGGTCCACTGTCACAACGACCTCGGCATGGCCACCGCCAACGCACTCGCGGGTGTGCGCGCGGGCGCGCGCCAAGTGGAGTGCACGATCAACGGCATCGGCGAGCGCGCGGGCAATACGTCGCTCGAGGAGGTCGTGATGGCGCTTCGCCAGCGCGGCCAGCTCCTCGGCGCCGACACGCGCGTCAACACGAAGGAGATCACGCGCACTTCGCGCATGGTCTCCAAGATCACCGGTATCCCCGTGCAGCCGAACAAAGCGATCGTGGGCGCCAACGCGTTCGCGCACTCCAGTGGCATCCATCAGGACGGAGTGCTCAAGGAGCGCTCGACCTACGAGATCATCGACCCGGCGGACGTGGGCGTGGGCGGCAGCTCGATCGTGCTCTCCGCACGCAGTGGCCGACACGCTCTCAAGCACCGTCTGGGGGAGCTCGGCCTGACCCCCACCGATGCCGAGTTCGACCAGGTCTACCAGCAGTTCCTAGCGCTGGCCGACAAGAAGAAGGAGGTCTTCGACGAAGACCTCGAGGCCCTTGTCTCCGATTCTGAGCGCACTGCCGAGGAGGTGTACCACCTCGAGCAGGTGCACGTGAGCTGCGGCGACCCCGGCATCCCGACGGCAACCGTCGAACTCGTAGGCGCCGACGGCGAGCATCTCATCGATGCCTCGCACGGTGACGGCCCCGTCGACGCGGTCTGCAACGCAATCAACCGAATCGTAGGAGTGCCGATCGAGGTCATCGACTTCTCCGTCCAGTCCGTCACCAAGGGCTTGGACGCTCTGGGCGAGGTCGCCTTCCGCGTCCGAAGCGAGGATGGCCGCGTGTTCACCGGCCGCGGCGCGCATCCCGACATCATCGTCTCGAGCGCCAAGGCGTACCTCAACGCGCTCAACCGGCTCATCTCGAGCGTCAAGCCGTCAGTCACAGAGGAGTTGTAGAACGCATGCCGCGACCCATGACCATCACAGAGAAGATCCTCGCCGCGCACGCGGGTCGCGAGTCCGTCGAGCCCGGGCAGCTCATCGAGTGCTCGCTCGACATCGTGCTCGCCAACGACGTCACCGCGCCCATCGCGATCCGCGAGTTTGCGGCGACCGGAGCGGGAAGCGTGTGGGACCCCACGAAGGTCGCGCTCGTCCCCGACCACTACACGCCGAACAAGGACATCAAGTCGGCGGAGCAGGCCAAGATCGTGCGCGACTTCGCGCACGCTCAGGGGATCACCCACTATTGGGAGGTAGGCTGCATGGGCGTGGAGCACGCGCTCCTGCCCGAGCAAGGCGTCGTGGGTCCCGGTGACGTGATCATCGGCGCCGACTCGCACACGTGCACCTATGGGGCTCTTGGCGCGTTCGCGACCGGCGTCGGGTCCACCGACGCGGCCGCGGGCATGGCCACAGGCACGGCGTGGTTCAAAGTCCCGTCTTCCCTCAAGTTCGAGGTCACCGGTAAGTTGCAGCCGTGGGTGAGCGGCAAGGACCTCATCCTGCACATCATCGGGATGATCGGTGTGGACGGCGCGCTGTATCAGGCGATGGAGTTCACCGGCGACACGATCGCCTCGCTCGGGATGGACGACCGCTTCACCATCTGCAACATGGCGATCGAGGCCGGCGGGAAGAGCGGCATCATCGCGTTCGACGAGACCACCCGCGCCTACGTCGAGGGCCGCGCGGAGCGCGCCTGGACCGTCTACGAGTCGGATGCGGACGCGGTCTACGACAAGGTCTACCGTATCGACGCGGCCGCGATCGAGCCGACCGTGGCGTTCCCGCACCTGCCCTCGAATACCAAGCTGGTGCGCGATTCGCGCCATGTGAACGTCGATCAGGTGGTCATCGGCTCGTGCACGAACGGCCGCATCGAGGACCTGCGCATCGCCGCTGGTGTCCTGAAGGGCCGCACCGTGGACCCGCGGGTGCGCACGATCGTGATACCGGCGACGCAGGCTATCTGGAAGCAGGCGATGCACGAGGGGCTCTTCGACATCTTCGTGGACGCCGGCGCCGCCGTCTCCACTCCCACGTGCGGGCCGTGCCTCGGCGGACACATGGGCATCCTGGCGGCGGGGGAGCGCGCTTTCGCCACCACCAATCGCAACTTCGTGGGCCGTATGGGCGACCCCACCTCAGAGGTCTACCTCGGTTCGCCCGCGGTGGCCGCTGCAACCGCGGTCGCGGGTCATATCGCGCTGCCGGACGATCTGGACTAGGAGAACACCCGTGAGATTCGAAGGCACCGCACACCGCTACGGCCGCGACGTCGACACCGACGTCATCATCCCGGCTCGCTATCTGAACACCTCCGACCCTGCGGAGCTCGCTAAGCACTGCATGGAGGACATCGACGCAGGGTTCGTCGCCAAGGTGAAGCCGGGCGACATCATCGTGGCCGACGAGAACTTCGGCTGCGGCTCGAGCCGCGAGCACGCCCCGATCGCGATCAAGGCGTCAGGCGTCACCGTGGTCATCGCATCCTCGTTCGCGCGCATCTTCTACCGCAACGCGATCAACACGGGGCTGCCGATCATGGAGTCTCCGGAGGCTGCGCGCGCGATCCGTGACGGCGACACCGTCGCGGTGGACGCCGATACCGGCACGATCACCGATATCACCACCGGCGAGGTCTTCACCGCCCAGCCGTTCCCGCCGTTCATCAAGGGCATCATCGAGGGCGGCGGGCTGATCGCAGCCGTGCGGGAGCGGGTGGCCAAGTGACGCTGCGCTCCTTCCGCATATGCCTGCTGCCGGGTGACGGGATCGGTCCGGAGATCACGGCCGAGGCCGTGAAGGTGATGGCCGCGATCGCGGCCGCCGCCGATGTCCGGTTCGAATTCCACGAGGCGCTTCTCGGTGGTATCGCCATCGACCACACCGGTTCGCCTCTGCCGGCCGGCACGCTCGCTGAGGCGCACGCAGCCGACGCCGTCCTGCTGGCCGCCATCGGCGGTCCGAAGTGGGATACGACCGACCCGTCCAAGCCCCGGCCCGAGCAGGGCCTGCTCGGGATCCGCAAAGAGCTCGGCCTGTACGCCAACTTGCGCCCGGTGCGAATCTTCGCGCCGCTGGCGGACGCCTCGTCGCTCAAGGCCGAAGTCCTCGCCGGGGTCGACATGCTCATCGTCCGCGAACTCACGGGCGGGCTGTACTTCGGCGCCCGAGCCCGTGAGGACGGCGTCGCCGGCTCGGCAACCGGCGGGGGAGCGGGCCGCCGCGCCTACGACACCATGGAATACCGCGAGTATGAGATCGAGCGCATCGCGCGGACCGCGTTCGAGGCCGCTCGCGGACGCAAGAAGCGGCTGCACTCGGTGGACAAGGCCAACGTGCTCGAATCCTCTCGTCTGTGGCGCGAGGTCGTGCACGAGGTCGCGCGCGACTACCCGGACGTCGAGCTCATCGACCAACTCGTCGACAACACCGCGATGCAGCTCGTGCGCAACCCGGCGCAGTTCGACGTGATGGTCACAGAGAACATGTTCGGCGACATCCTGTCTGACGAGGCTTCGATGCTGACGGGTTCTCTCGGGATGCTCGCCAGCGCCTCGCTGGGCGACGGTACGGCGCTCTACGAGCCGAGCCACGGCTCGGCCCCGGACATCGCCGGCCTCGGGGTGGCGAACCCGCTCGCGATGCTGCTGTCCGTGGAGCTGATGTTCCGGCACTCGCTGGCGATGTCGGATGCGGCCGACGCGCTCGCCGCGTCGATAGCAAGCGTACTGGACGAGGGTTACCGCACGCGCGACATCGCGGATGCCGGAACCGCGGCCGACATGCTCGTGGGGACGGCCGAAATGGGTGACCTGGTGGTCGCTCACCTGTAGGGTGGATACGCGCGCCCACGCGGGCGTGCGCGGACGAAGGGACGTACCGAAGATGGCCGCACTGCCGAAGGTGGACAAGATCTGGATGGACGGCGCACTCGTGGACTGGGACGACGCCCAGGTACACGTACTGACCCACGCGCTGCACTACGGCTCCGGCGTCTTCGAAGGCATCCGCTGCTACTCCACGGATGACGGCCCCGCTGTATTTCGCCTCACCGAGCACATGGAGCGCCTCGCGCGTTCGGCCAAGATCATGCGCATGGACATGCCGTACACGGTCGAGCAGCTGGTGGACGCGACGCTCGCGACGATCGCGGCGAACAATCTGCCCGGCTGCTATATCAGGCCGCTCGTGTATCGCGGTTACGGTGTCATGGGACTTGACCCGCTGCCGTCGCCGGTCTCCACGATGATCGCAGTGTGGCCCTGGGATACCTACCTGGGCGAGGACGCCCTCAAGAACGGCGTCGACGCCGGCGTCTCCTCGTGGCGCCAGCGCGGCAACAACTCCACGCCTCCGCAGGTCAAGAGCACGGGCAGCTACATCAACTCGTCCTTCGCGCGCATGGAGGCCAACGATCACGGCTACGCCGAGGCGATCCTGCTCAACGAGGCGGGCATGGTCTGCGAAGGTACCGGCGAGAACATCTTCGTCATCCGTGACGAGATCATAGTGACGCCGCCTGTCTCCGACGGCGTGCTCGAGGGCATCACCCGCGACACCGTCATCGCGCTCGCGACGGATCTTGACTACGACGTCATCGAGGCGTCGCTGACGCGCGCCGATCTCTACATCGCCGACGAGATCTTCTTCACCGGCTCGGCCGCCGAGGTCGTGCCGGTTCGTTCGGTGGACCACCGAGCGATCGGCAAGCCCGGCCCCATCACGCTGGCGATCCAGAAGGCCTACTTCGACGTGGTGCGCGGCAAGGACCCGGAGTACGACTACTGGCTTGAGCGGGTCTAGGTCCCAAGCGGAACAGGCGGGCGCGAATCCATGATCACCCTTTACGACACCACACTGCGCGACGGGACCCAGCGCGAG
>JANYLP010000025.1 GCA_025361445.1 Coriobacteriia bacterium | reverse complement strand
GAGGGTACGCGCCTCGACGAACGTCCCCGACGGAAGGTCCTCCACCCTGAGGCTGACCACGCCATCATGTCCGATGGCGACGACGCCGGAGAGTGGACCGTGGGCCCAGGCGAGCACGTCGGCGGCGGGTACCGATGCCGGGGGCACGATCTCGATGAGCACCTGCCGGGTCGGAACACCCCATCCATCGCCGACGAACTGCCAGTACAGCTCCCCGCAATCAGCCCAGCGCTTGACCACCCCGCTGGCCGTGTAGACGAGATGCGCCTTGTAGAGCTGATCGCTCGCGGAGATCGATACGTGCACGACAATGGCGTCGCCGTCGTCACTCACCGAATAGGTTCCTGCCGTGGCGGCCGTTCCGTCCACGCGATCGAGGTGAACCTCGGCGCCGGGAACTGCAGCGTCTTCCGTCCAAAGGTCCTCTATCACGATGGCGTCCGAGCCGGACTTCAAGAGACGCCACTCGACCCAGCTGTACGAACCGCTGAAATCGAACGTCCGGTACTCGTCGACGTGGAGCGCTCCGGCGGCGTCGAAGGACGCGTAGACCTTCAGATCGGCGATCTCGTAGCTCTTCGCCACGGCCGTCAACGGCGCGAAGGTCACGACCGCCGCGAGAAGAGCGCAGAGCATCAGCGCTCCCCGGCGAAACCACCCGGTCCTCGTGATCGTCCGCGTCCCACCCACGTCGGGCCTCCCCATCGCCGCCGGCGCGCGCGTGCGCTGCTGCGGTGAGGATACCCCTCGGAGCGCGACGCGCCCCGGCTCTAGTTGCGGCCGGCCTTCTTGCGATCGTTGGCGGTCAGCAGACGCTTGCGCAGGCGGATCGACTTCGGCGTGATCTCCACGAGCTCATCGTCCTCGATGTACTCGAGCGCCTCTTCCAGCGTGAAGGTGATCGGCGGCGCGAGCTGGACTTGCTTGTCGGCGGACGCGGCGCGCATGTTGGTGAGCTGCTTCGCCTTCGCCACGTTGACCACGAGGTCGTTGTCCTTGGCGTGCTCGCCGACGATCATGCCCTCGTAGCACATGACGCCGGGGCCCACGAACAGCTTGCCGCGGGTCTGCAGGGCGTCGAGACCGTAGGCGACCGACTTCTCGGTGGCCATCGCGATCATCGACCCGTTGATACGGCCGCCCACCTCGCCCTGGTACGGCCCGTACGCGCTGAAGTGGTGGAACAGCGTCGCCTCGCCGCGGGTGGCGTTGAGGATGCGCGTACGCAGTCCCATGACACCACGCGATGCGATGTTGAACTCGAGGTGCACGCGGTCGTCGCGCTGGACCATGTCGAGCATGACTCCGCCGCGGCTGCCGAAGATCTCGATGACCTTGCCGGCGTACTCGCTCGGCACGTCGATCACCGCGAGCTCGATCGGTTCCAGCGTCTTGCCGTTCTCCTTCTTGAGGATGACGCGTGGACGGCCGACCTGAAACTCGTACCCCTCGCGGCGCATCGTCTCCATGAGAACGGAGAGGTGCAGCACGCCTCGGCCGGCGACCTCCATGCCCGTCTTGTCCTCGGTCTCGGAGATGTTCATGGAGATGTTGGACTCGGCCTCACGAAGCAGGCGCTCCTTGAGCTGACGCCCTCCGACGATCGTGCCCTCCTTGCCGACGAGCGGGCTCGTCGACGCCTCGAAGACGACCGACATCGTCGGCTCCTCGACAAGGATCGGATCGAGACGGATCGGGTCGATGCGGCAGGTGAACATGTCACCGATGTCGCAGTCGTCGACGCCGACCACGGCGCAGATGTCGCCGGCGTGAGCGGATTCCGCCTCCTGGCGGCCCATCCCCTCGAACGTGAAGAGCTGCTTGACCTGAGCCTGGTAGCGCGAGCCGTCGTTCTTGACGACGAGGATCTTCTCGCCGCTGTGGATCGTGCCGGAGAACACGCGGCCGATGCCGATGCGGCCGACGAAACTCGAGTAGTCGATGGTGCAGACCTGCATGGCGACCGGACCGTTGATGTCGACGTCCGGCGCGGGGACGCAGTCGACGATGACGTCGAGCAGCGGGGTCATGTCCATGTTGCCGTCGTCGAACTCCTTGCGGGCATAGCCGTTGACGGCGCTCGTGTACACGATCGGGAAGTCGAGCTGATCGTCGTCGGCGCCGAGCTCGACCATGAGGTCGAAGACCTCGTCGATGACCTCGTGCGGGCGGGAGCCGTCACGGTCGATCTTGTTGACGACGAGGACCGGCTTCAGGCCATGCTCGAGCGCCTTCTTGAGCACGAAGCGGGTCTGGGGCATGGGGCCCTCGAAGGCGTCGACGATGAGCAGCGCGCCGTCGGCCATCTTGAGTACGCGCTCCACCTCGCCGCCGAAGTCCGCGTGGCCCGGCGTGTCGATGACGTTGATCTTCACGTCGCGATAGCGGATGGAGATGTTCTTCGCGAG
Organism: Coriobacteriia bacterium; assembly: GCA_025361445.1. Classification (GTDB taxonomy): domain Bacteria; phylum Actinomycetota; class Coriobacteriia; order Anaerosomatales; family PALSA-660; genus PALSA-660. The sequence goes on along the minus strand of JANYLP010000025.1, from coordinate 14,608 downwards.
GATCGTGATCCCGCGTTCGCGCTCCTGGTCGTTGGAGTCGAGCACGCAGTCCGGGACGTTCTGGTTGTCGCGGAAGACGTGGGTCGTCTGCAGCAGCCTGTCGACCAGCGTGGTCTTACCGTGGTCGACGTGGGCGATGATCGCGATGTTGCGAGTGTCAGTGACGCGCATGGCGAGGGTCTCCGAGAGTCATAGGGTGTGAAATCGAATGCGGACGCACGGCCGCATATGCCCGAGTGGGCACGGCCGCATACCTTAGCACGATTCGGGCGGCCGTGCCCTGAGACGAGGCACGAGGTGCGCCCGGTCTCCCGGACGCACCTCGCTGGAAGCGTGTGTGGGTCGAAGTGTTAGTCGCGTTCCATCTGGGAGTGCATGTCGGTCTCGACCGGGGCCGGGGCCGCGAAACGGACCCGGAAGTGATAGATCCCGCGCATGCTCATCGTGTAGGTGTAGGACCAGGTCGCTCCACCGGTTCCGTTGAGCGCGGTGGTCGTCACCATCGCAACGCGGACCCAGCGGTGCGAACCGGGCTTCTGCACGTACAGGTAGGCGTGATCGCCCACGACGCCGGGGGTGATGGTGCCGGTGAGGCGCATGACTCGATGGCCGTCATGCATGACGATCCTGCTTGAGTCGATGGTGCACGAGCGTGTCGTCGGGGGAACCGGAGCGGCCGTGACCTCGAAGGAGGCGGACACGGCGACTTCGATGTTGCCGGCCACGTCGACCGACCAGAAGGACAGGGTGTGGCTGCCGATGACGTCCGTGCTGACAGTCAGGCCCTCGACCTGCGGAGCTCCGTCGAGGATGTAGTAGGTGTGCGCCACGCCCGAGCCACCGGCATTGTCGACGGCGGTCAGCGTGATGGCCGCGGAACCGACGTAGGTCGCCTTGACGTTCGAGCTGGTGACCGGAGCAGTCGTGTCGGGCACGGGAATCGGAACAGCGGTCACGGTGAACGAAGCGAACTTGTGGTTCTCGACGTTGCCGGCCACGTCGACCGACCAGAACTCGATCGTGTGGCTGCCCAGTACGGAGGTCGTGATCGACGTGCCCGTGACCTGCGCCGCACCGTCGAGAATGTAGTAGGTGTGCGCCACGCCCGAGCCACCGGCATTGTCGACGGCGGTCAGTGTGACTGCAGCCGAGCCGACGTACGTCGCAACGGCGTTCGAGGTGGTGACCGGAGCAACAGCGTCGGTCACGACGGGAGCGACTGCGGTGACGGTCGTGGAGCCGATACCGTCAGTCTCGGTCGGACCCTGTATCGCGTAGACCGTATAGGTCTTGCCGAACGGGACGACGATCTGGCCGCTCGTTCCGATGATGCTCGAGCCGACCTTGGTCGTGCCGTCGAACACGGCGATCGCGGTCGCGGTCGGAGCGCTCAGGTTGTAGGTGGCGCTTGTCGCGCCGTTCGAGACCAACGTTGCCGCGACTGCGACGTTGGGGCCGCTGTGGCAACCAGTGCAGCGGCTGGTCTTCGTCGGCGTCGCTGATGCAGTGGTCGCCATCGTGGCGATCAACGCGGCTGCGCTGAGCGCCAGAACGGCGGCTAGCAGCTTCTTGTTCAAATCAGACACCTCCAGGTATCCCGAGCGCGGCACCGATCCTGTTCGCCGGCCTGTGCGTTCGGATGTCGTCCGGAGGAGAGCAGCACGCGTGCCACGCATGCCAACGTGAGAGGACCCTCATCCCCGCCTCACGAAGCGGCGACGGACGGTTGCCCGGAGCGGATGCTCAGGCGATCGGGCCGGGCGCACCTTCGGCGGCGTCCGGGGCTTCGGTGGAGGCAGACCCGCCGGGTCCGAGGAACGGCGCGTACATCAGCAGCGCGTGGTTCTCGGCGACCGCAGTGTCGGCCACGCAGCGACCATCGCGCGCGTACTCGCGGCGCCACACCTGGTTGTGCCTGACGTAGCGACCCGCCCCCTCGTGCGTGATGAGGTGGACCCGCTCGTAGACCTCGAAGGTGCCATCGAACGGCTCCGCGGCGCTCCATGCGCCAACGAGCTCCGTGGCGGTCAGTCCGACGGAAAGCCGGTACGGAACAAGCGTCCGGTTCTCGATCTGCAGGTCGAGGACGGGCCATGCGCAGGTTGCACCGCTGCCGAAGGGTTGCGTTCGGCCCGAGTCCGGGAACACGTCGTAGCTGTGCCGCCAGCGCTCCACGATGGTGAGCGGGGTGTGCAGCGTCATCCAGTACAAGAGATTGGTCATCTGGCAGAGTCCGCCGCCGACGCCCCTCGAGAGGGTTCCGTGGTCCAGCACGAGGCCGTCCACGAATCCGCGAGTGCGGGTCGGCCGGCCCACGAAACGCCAGAACGACAGACGTTCGCCCGGCATGAGGACCGCTCCGTCGAGGCACCCGGCGGCTATCGTGAGGTTGACCACCTTGTTGCGCTGGAGATGAGGGTCGAGCCCTGCAAGCGAGCGCACGAGCGGCGTGGAATGCTGCGCGACCTCGAACGGAAAGGTGGCGGCGTCGCAGCGGTGGAGCGCGAAGGTGATGCGCGGGTCGTGCCACTGCGCCTCGCGACGCAGGCGGCGGAGGGCGGGACCGAGCACCGGACGGGCGGCGTCGCGCGCCGTCGTCGCCAACCTCGCTCGCACACTCCCCGTCACGTGCCCTCCCTCGACATCCCGGAGTGTCGCACGCGCTCGCGCGCGAGCGGGGAACGGCAACGGCGGCGACGCGCGAACGTCACGCGGGCGTCACGAAAGGAACTAGCGCCGGCCCGTGCGCGCGCTGAAGGCGTACTGCCGGTCGGGACGGATCCGGCGTGCCATCGTGCCCCGGTCTGCCTCGGCGCGGGCGAGAACGCCTTCGTAGGCGTCAAGAAGAAGCTGCCCATGACGCACGGTGTCGAAGTCGGCCGACATCTCGAGCGCCCGCTCGGCATAGAGCGCGCGCAGATCCGGATCGTCGCGGAGCGAGCCCAGCAGCTCGACGAACGTCGCCTCGTCGCCGGCCAGATAGGCGCCGCCGAACAGCGCGCGATAGTTCGGAAGGTCCCGCAGCACGAGCGGCAACCCCGCGGCCGCCGCCTCGATGATCGCGAGTCCGAAGGTCTCCTGAAGGGACGGGAAGAACAGGCAGTCGGCAGCCGCGTAGTAGCTGGGCATCTCCTCGTAGGGGAGGTCTCCGACGAACAGACAGTTGGAGGGCGCCGTAGCGACGATCCGCCGCATCTCGCTGTAGTGCGCCGTAAGCAGCTTGAAGGGCATGCCGCCCGCCCACACGAACGTGACCTCGGGCATTGCACGGGCCGCCTGCACGAACTGACGCACGCCCTTGCGCGGCTGCACCTGACCGGCGCAGACCACGACGAACGCGTCGGGAGCGATCCCGAGCTTCTCGCGCACTCTGCCGCGCCAATCGGGCTCGCACTTGAACCGGGCAGTGTCGATCGCATTCGGAACCAGGCGGATGGGAGCGCGCAGCCCGATCCGGGTGAGCCCTTCCACGACCGCCGGTGAGACCGCCAGGACCTCGTCCGCCAGCGAGTAGACGACGTGCATGTACAGCTCCGCGAAGTACTTCCACAGCGGCGCCCACAGGAAGCTGCCGACCATGGACTCGGGTACGACGTGGGCGGTGATCACCGCGCGCTCGCGAGTCCGCATGAACATCCACAGCGACACGAGACCCATCGTCTCGATATGGACGATGTCGCAACCGGGGCCGCAGTTGACGCGTACCTCGACACCGGCCTGCTCAAGAGCACGCTGTGTCTGAAGGAACGCGGTATGGACGCCGTGGCCCTGGGAGCCGCCGACGGTCTCAGATATCAGGTTCACGACCACAGGTCGGCGCTCGCCGGTCTTTGCGGTGTGCATCATTCTCCGAACGATTCCTCAGGCGCGCGCGGCGCGACCCCCCATGACATCGGCGAACATCATACCCTCCGGCGGCCGTGCCGCCACAATTCCGAGACCATCGGAGAGCCGGCGCTGTCGGCCAGATGCACGTGCGACGGCGCATCGAGGACGACGAGATCGGCGCGCGCGCCGGGGCTCAATCGACCGACATCGGCGCGGCGCAGCGCTCGCGCGCCACCCGCCGTCGCCGCGTGCAGCGCCTCCGAGGGAGTCATGCCCGTTTCCCGCACGGCGAGCGCGATCACGACCGGCATCGACGTGACCGGAGACGTTCCCGGGTTGCAGTCGGTGGCGAGCGCGACCGTCACGCCGGCGTCGATCAGTCTGCGCGCATCCGGGTAGGGAGAGAGCGTGCCTCGGTCCGCGGTGGGCAGAAGGGTCGCCACAGTATCCGAACCGGCGAGCGCCGCGACGTCCTCGTCGGTCAGGTAGGTGCAATGGTCCACACTCGCGGCACCCAGTTCGACTGCGAGGCGCACGCCGGGGCCGTGTCCGAGTTGGTTGCCGTGCAGCCGGGGCACGAGGCCGGCTGCGATGCCGGCGCGCAGCACTTCGCGCGCCTCGTCCCCGGTGAACGCCCCCTCGTCGCAGAAGACGTCGATCCACCGGGCCAGCGGGGCGCACGCGCGGAGCATGTCCCCGGTGACGAGCCGGATGTAGCCGGCGCGATTCCCCGCGAACTCCGGGGGAACGGCGTGCGCGCCAAGGAACGTCGTCTCGGACGTGAACTCGCCCGAGATGCGCAGGATGCGGGCTTCGTCGGTCACGGTCAGGCCGTAGCCGCTCTTGGCCTCGATGGTCGTTGTGCCGGACGCGGTCATCTCGCGCGTGCGCGCCCGCGCGAGCGCGCGGAGCTCCTCCGCGGATGCGGCGCGTGTCGCGGCCACGGTCGTCATGATACCGCCGCCTGTGTAGCGCTCCCCCGCCATCCGCGCCGCGATCTCCGCCGAACGATCCCCGGCGAACACGAGGTGGGTATGGCTGTCGACGAAGCCCGGCACGACGGCTCTGCCTCCCACGTCGAAGCGCTCGTCGGCGTCCGGAGCGTCAGCGGTCGCGCCCACCCATACCACGTGACCGTTCTCGATCAGCAGCGCCGCCCGGCGGATGATGCCGAGCGGCGAGCCGTCTCCGAGCGAGGGGTCGTTCGTGATGAGTTCGGCGATGCCGGTCAGAAGCGTCTTCACGGTCTCAGCGCCTCCGGTGCCGGCGCGCCGTCCTCACGCATCGGCACGCGCACGCGGTGTGCCTCCGCCACCGCTATCGCTTCGGGGTAGCCGGCATCCACGTGACGGATGACGCCCATGGCGGGGTCGTTCGTCAGTACGCGCGAGATCTTCTCGGCCGCGAGCGCGGTACCGTCAGCCACCGTCACCTGTCCCGCATGGATCGAACGCCCGATGCCGACGCCGCCGCCGTGGTGGATCGACACCCACGTGGCGCCGGACGCGGTGTTGACGAGCGCGTTCAGCAGCGGCCAGTCCGCGATCGCGTCGCTGCCGTCCATCATCGATTCGGTCTCGCGGTACGGGCTCGCAACGCTGCCGCAATCGAGGTGGTCGCGTCCGATGACGATCGGAGCGCTCACGCGCCCGTCGGCGACCATCTCGTTGAACCGCGCGCCGGCGAGGTCCCGCTCTCCGTGGCCGAGCCAGCAGATCCGCGCCGGCAGCCCCTGGAACGCGATCTTCTCGCGTGCCTGGCGCATCCAGCGATGCAGCGGCTCGTTGTCCGGGAACAGCTCGAGGACCGCGGCGTCGGTCGCGTAGATGTCCGCCGGGTCGCCTGAGAGCGCGGCCCACCGGAACGGGCCCTTTCCCTCGCAGAACAGCGGACGGATGTACGCCGGGACGAACCCCGGGAACTCCCACGCGCGCGCGTACCCGCCGAGCTCGGCCTCCGCGCGGATCGAGTTGCCGTAGTCGAAGACCTCGGCGCCCGCGTCCATGAAGCCGACCATCGCCTCGACGTGGCGCGCCATCGACTCGCGTGCGCGCTGCGTGAACCCTTCGGGATCGCGCGCCGCAAGATCCGCCCAATCCTCGAGTGTCACGCCCACCGGCAGGTACGACAGCGGGTCGTGCGCCGAGGTCTGGTCGGTGACGATGTCGACCTCGATGCCGCGTCTCAGCAGTTCGGGCAGAACCGAGGCGCAGTTGCCCTGCAGTCCGACGCTCAGAGGCCGCTTCTCGCGTTTGGCCGCTTCCACGCGCACTATCGCGTCGTCCAGGTCGTCGGTCCACTCGTCGAGATAGCGCTGGTCCACGCGGCGCTGGAGGCGCGACGGGTCAACCTCGACCACGAGAACGACGCCGTCGTTCATCGTGACCGCGAGCGGCTGGGCTCCGCCCATGCCTCCACAGCCGCCTGTGACGGTGAGCGTCCCGCGAAGCGTTCCGCCGAAGCGCTTGGCGGCGATGGCCGCGAACGTCTCGTAGGTCCCCTGCACGATGCCCTGGGTACCGATGTAGATCCACGAACCGGCCGTCATCTGCCCGTACATCGTGAGTCCCAGATGCTCCAGCCGGCGGAACTCGGGCCAGGTAGCCCACTCCGGGACTAGGTTGCTGTTGGCGATCAGCACGCGCGGCGCCCACTCGTGCGTGCGCATCACGCCGACCGGCTTGCCCGACTGCACGAGCATCGTCTCGTCGGCCTTGAGCGTGGTGAGCGTGCGAACGAGCGCGTCGAAGCTCGGCCAGTCGCGCGCCGCCTTGCCGGTTCCGCCGTAGACGACGAGGTCGTCGGGGCGCTCGGCCACGTCCGGGTCGAGGTTGTTCTGGAGCATCCGCAGGGCGGCCTCCTGTTGCCAGCCGAGCGTGGTGAGCGTGGTGCCGCGCGTGGCGCGGACGGGGCGGGATCCTGCCGTCATCGGTCCTGCCTTCCGTGATCGTCGGTCACTCGAGGCCGCCGATCGCGCCCGTCGCGGCGGCGAGGATGTCGCCGGAGACGACCAGCCGGTGCGCCTCCTCGATATCGGGCGCGAGGTAGCGGTCGGGGCCGGGGCCGGGCACGTGCGAGCGGATGAGATCGCGCACGGCGCCGGTGCCGGCGGCCGGCTGCAGCGGCGCGCGCAGGTCGAGCGCGCGGGCGGCCGTCAGCAGCTCGATCGCGAGCACGCGCGCCAGCCCGTCGACGCTCCGGCGCAACTTGCGCGCGCCGCTCCAACCCATCGAGACGTGATCCTCCTGCATCGCCGAAGACGGGATCGAGTCGACGCTCGCGGGAGCCGCCAGCCGCTTCATCTCGCTCACGATCCCGGCCTGCGTGTACTGCGCGATCATGTGGCCGGAATCGACGCCGGGGTCGTGCGCAAGGAACGCCGGAAGGCCGTGGGAGCGCGCCGGGTCGAGCATCCGGTCGGTGCGCCGCTCGCTGATCGAGCCGAGGTCGGCCGCGACGATCGCGAGGAAGTCGAGCACGTAGGCGACGGGCGCGCCGTGGAAGTTGCCGTTGCTCTCCACGCGGCCGTCGGCGAGCACCGCCGGGTTGTCGATGGCCGATGCGAGCTCGCGCGCGGCGACGGCCGCCGCGTGGTCCAGCGTGTCCCGCACCGCTCCGGCCACCTGCGGCGCGCAGCGGAGCGAGTAGGCGTCCTGGACCCTGAGGTCGTCGTCCACGTGGGAGGCCACGATCGGCGAGCCGGCAAGCAACCGCGCCATGTTGCGGGCCGATGCCGCCTGGCCGGGGTGCGGCCGGAGCGCCTGCAGTTCCGCCGCGAAAACGCGGTCGGTGCCGAGCAACGCTTCCACGCTCATCGCCGCCCCGACATCGGCGACCTGCACGAGAGCGCGCAGGTCCCAGATCGCGAGCGCCAGCATGCCGAGCATGCCGTCGGTCCCGTTGATGAGCGCGAGGCCTTCCTTCTCCTCGAGCTCGACCGGGATCAGTCCGGCAGCGGTCAGCGCTTCGGCGGCCGGACGGCGCACGCCATCCGCCGTGCGCACGTCACCTTCCCCGATGAGCGCCAACGCGCAGTGCGCGAGCGGGGCGAGGTCGCCGGAGCAGCCCAGCGAGCCGAATTCCGGCACGCACGGCGTGACCCCCGCGTTCAGGAGCGCCGCGTACGCGCGGGCGGTCGAGAGGCGCACGCCGGTCCGCCCGGTGCACAGCGTCGCGAGCCGCAGCGTCATGAGGGCACGGACCACCTCGGCCTCGACCTCGGGACCGCTCCCGGCCGCATGCGAGCGCACGAGCGATCGCTGGAGACGGTGACGCTTCTCGGGCTCGATGTAGCGAGTCGCAAGAGAGCCGAAGCCCGTACTGATGCCGTAGACGGGAGTGCCGGAACCCGCGAGGCGCTCCACGTGGGCGCGCGCCGTTTCGATCGCCACCGAGGCCTCCTGGGAGATGCGCACTTCGGCGCCCGACCGTGCGACCGCGACGACATCCTCGACGCGCAGCGGCGCATCGCCCAGCACAACGGGAAGACTCATGGAGGAACTACCGCCTTCCGGCCCGCTTTGAAGGGGGCCTGCCGCACCCGCGCCACTCGTGGCATCGATGCGTACTAGAGTGTGTTCGTACCCGCTCGCATGCGCGATGGGTGTCATGGCTAGTGTCGCAAGTTCGGCGCGCCCGTCAAGGCGAGTGCCCGACAGATGAAGGAGATCGTGAACGCGATGTCGCTTCCGACCGACCCGATGTGGCCGCGCGCCGGCGAATGGATCGTCACCGCCGGCAAGGGTAGCGCACCCTCTGGCGACCTGGCCCTGCTGGGGATCCCGGCCCATGCGACGTCGATCACGCCGACCGGCGCGCACGCTACCCCATCCGCGGTCCGCGATGCCCTGCTGCGCTACTCGACCTGGGCCGCGGGCCACGGCGTCGATATCGCCACGCTGAGCGCCCTCGACTTCGGCGACGTGACCGACCCGGACGGCGCGGACGGCATCGCTCGGGTCGCTGCCGCGGTGGGCCGCACGAAGGGATGCCGGCTTCTCATCGCACTCGGCGGGGACAACTCCATCACCTACTCGACGATGCTCGGGCTGGCCGGCGGAGACCTCTCCGGCTGGGGACTCGTCACGGTGGACGCCCACCACGACCTCCGCGACGGCGAGAGCAACGGCTCACCGGTGCGCCGCCTGATCGAGGCCGGCCTTCCCGGATCGCACATCGTCCAGATCGGCATCGCGGACTTCTCGAACTCGCCGGCGTACGCAGCCCGGGCGCGCGAGTACGGCATCACCGTCTCGCATCGCAGCGAACTCAACCGCCGCGCCCTCAAGGAGGTCGCCGCCTCAGCCCTCAAGGTCGCGGGCGCCGGCGACCGCCCGGTGTTCGTCGACATCGACGTCGACGTCTGCGACCGCGCAGAGGTCCCGGGCTGTCCTGCGTCCGCTCCCGGGGGCATCAGCGCCGACGAGCTTCGACGCCTCGCCTACCTACTCGCGCGCGACCCGCGCGTGGCCGGTCTGGACATCACCGAAGTCGACGCCACCGCCGACGCGCCGGACGGCCGAACGGTTCGCCTCGCCGCACTGCTGGTCCTCGAAGCTGCCGCCGGGCTGGCCATGCGGCGCTAGCGCCATGCATCTTACGGTTCGCCCGACGCTCCGCACGTACGCCGCTTCTGGCATCCCGTTTGCTCACCAATCGTTCGCGTGCTAATCTTTCGCACGCTAACGCTAGGAGACTACGGAAGGACCGCACGATATGCACGGACACGCACACGGGCACGGACACGGATTCGGCACTCCCCCGGAACCGCCTGACATGGAGGGCATCGACCCGCTGTCGGCGAGCGTACTCTCGGCGTTCCGCAAGACGATGCACCTCAACCGCCAGCTATTCATGCGCCTTGCTGCCGACAAGGGCGGCCACCCCGGCCGTACCGTCGTTCTGGGCATGCTGGCCGGGCACGACGGGATCTCCCAGAAGGACCTCGCCGAGAAGATGCACCTGGCGCGCCCCACGGTGACGATCATGCTCCAGAAGATGGAGAGCGAAGGCCTGATCGAGCGGTGGGACGATCCGGAGGACCAGCGCCTCACGCGCATCCGTCTCACCGACGCGGGCCGCGCACAGGGCAAGAACATGGCGGACACCTACGCGTGCTACGTCGACACCACGATCGGCCGCCTCTCGGAGACGGACCGGGCCGAATTCGCCCGCCTGCTCGGGCTCATGAGCGACAACATCGCCGCCGCACTGAAGGAGCTGGACGCATGACGCGACTTCTCAGCCGTTACCTGAAGCCGTACTGGAAGCAGGTGACGTTCATCGTCTCGCTGTTGCTGGTGCAGGCGATCGCGAACCTCTACCTGCCGGACCTCAACGCCGACATCATCAACAACGGCGTGAGCAAGGGCGACATCAACTACATCATGTCGACCGGCGGCCTCATGCTCGCCGTCACGCTGGTTCTCGGCGTGCTGGCGGTCGTTACCGTCTACTGGAGCGCACGCACCTCCATGGCTTTCGGCCGCGATGTCCGCGGAGGCATATTCCGGGCCGTGCAGTCGTTCTCGCAGCAGGAAGTGAACATCTTCGGCGCGCCGTCGCTCATCACCCGCAACACGAACGATGTGCAACAGGTCCAGATGGTGCTCTTCTTCCTGCTCAACATGATCATCTCGGCGCCGATCACGGCGGTGGGCGGCATCATCATGGCGCTGCGGATGGACGTGCCGCTCTCGGGCGTGTTCGTCGTCATCCTGCCGGTCATGGGCATAGTCATCGGCCTTCTGGTGGTGCGCGCGCTGCCGCTGTTCAAGGCGATGCAGGTCAAGATCGACCGGGTCAACAAGGTCATGCGCGAGAAGCTCTCCGGCGTCCGCGTGATCCGCGCGTTCGTTCGGATCAAGTACGAGGAGAAGCGCTTCGACGAAGCGAACCTCGACCTCACGGCCACGGCGACCAAGGTCAACCAGATCATGGCGCTCATGATGCCGTCGCTGCTGCTGATCATGAACCTGTCGACCGTCGCGATCCTGTGGTTCGGCGCGATGCGGATCGACGGCGGCGGGATGCAGATCGGCAACCTGCAGGCCTTCCTCACCTACTCGATGCAGATCCTCTTCTCCGTGATGATGGCGACGATCATGTTCGTGATGATCCCGCGCGCCGCTGTGTCCGCGGACCGTATCAACCAGGTGCTCGAAACGGTCCCGTCGGTGAACGATCCCGAGACCCCGGTGTCCACGGGCGAGGCGAAGGGCTGCCTCGAGTTCCGCAACGTGGAGTTCCGCTACCCGAACGCTCAGGACCCGGTGCTGTGTGGCGTCTCGTTCGAGGCGCGTCCCGGTGAAGTGACCGCTGTTATCGGCAGCACCGGCAGCGGGAAGTCGACGCTCATCAACCTCATCCCGCGCCTCTACGACACCACCTGCGGTTCGATAACGGTCGACGGCGTGGACATCCGCGATCTCGACCGGGACGACCTGTGGAAGCGCATCGGGTTCATCCCTCAGAAGGCGTTCCTGTTCTCCGGGACCGTCGCGAGCAACCTGCGCTACGGCGCGCAGGACGCCACCGACGACGAACTGTGGCACGCCCTCGAGGTGGCACAGGCCAAGCAGTTCGTCTCCGAAATGCCCGAGGGCCTCGACGCACCGATCACCCAGGGCGGCACGAACGTGTCCGGCGGTCAGCGCCAGCGTCTCGCGATCGCGCGCGCGCTGGTCAAGATGCCGGAGGTGTACGTCTTCGACGACTCCTTCTCGGCTCTCGACTTCAAGACCGACTCGATGCTGAGAGCCGCGCTTCGTAAGGAGATCACGCATGCGACGACGATCATCGTCGCGCAGCGCGTCAGCACGATCATGCACGCCGACCGGATCATCGTGCTGGACGGCGGGCGGATCGTCGGGATCGGCACGCACGCGGAACTCATGAAGACCTGCCCGACCTACGGCGAGATCGTCTACTCGCAGCTCACTGAGGAGGAGGTCGCATGAGCGACTCCACGAACAAGCCCGCCGCACCCGCGCGCGGGCCCGGAGGCCCCGGTGGCCCCGGTGGCGGACGCGGCCCGATGGGCGGCCCGTTCGGAGGCCACGGCATGGGTGGTGGCGGCGCAAAGGCCAAGAACTTCAGCGCTTCGTTCAAGCGCCTTGTCGGCCAGCTGAAGCCCGAGACGTCCAAGATCATCGTCGTCATGCTGCTGGCCATCATCAGCGTGACGTTCGCCGTCGTCGGTCCGAAGATCGCCGGCAACGCCACCAACGAGCTGATGTCCGGCATCTTCGGCAAGATGACCGCCGAGCAGATGGGCGGGAAGGTCCCCGACGGCATGACGAAGGAGCAGTTCATAACTGCCGCGACCGCTCGCCTCGACGCCGCGGCCGCACAGGCCAACATGATCCCGGACACCGCCAAGAAGGCCGACGCGCTCGCTCAGCTCGACAAAGCGAAGCAGCAGATGGGGATGCTGGCCAACCTGAACTTCACCCCGGGCAAGGGCGTCGACTTCGGTGCGGTGGGCGCGATCATCGCCCTGCTCATCGGCGTCTACTTGGCCTCCGCCGTGTTCTCGTGGGGGCAGCAGTACATCATCGCGGGCGTGTCGCAGCGCACCGTCTACAAGCTGCGCCAGGAGGTCGACGAGAAGCTCGCGCGCCTGCCGCTCAAGTACTTCGACGGGCACGAGCGCGGGGACATCCTTTCCCGCGTCACCAACGACATCGACAACATCGCAAACTCGCTTCAACAGTCCATGACCCAGCTGATCACCTCCGTGTTCACGATCATCGGAGTGCTCGGCATGATGTTCTCGATATCGTGGGTTCTCGCACTCATCTCGCTGCTCGTCATCCCGGTCGCGATCGTCGGAACGGTGCTCATCGCCAAGCGTTCGCAGAAGCAGTTCACCGCCCAGTGGAAGAACACCGGCGACCTCAACTCGCACGTCGAGGAGATGCACACCGGCCACAGCATCGTGAAGATCTTCGGCCGCCAGAAGGAGGCCATCGAGGTCTTCGACGAGCGCAACCAGAAGGTGTACGAGGCCAGCTTCAAGGCACAGTTCATCTCGGGCATCATCCAGCCGCTCATGAACTTCGTGGGCAACCTGAACTACGTCGCCATCGCCGTGATCGGTGGCGTCTACGTCGCGAACGGCACGCTGCGGCTGGGCGACATCCAGGCGTTCATCCAGTACTCGCGCCAGTTCACGATGCCGATCACGCAGACCGCGAGCATCGCCAACGTGTTCCAGTCCGCCGTCGCCTCCTCCGAGCGCGTCTTCGAGCTGCTCGATGAGGAAGAGGAGATCCCGGACACGAGCGCCCCCGTGACGCTTCAGCACGCCACCGGGCAGATCTCGCTGACCGGCGTCTCCTTCCGCTACGAGCCGGAGACCCCGCTCATCGAGGACCTGGACCTGGACGTCAGGCCCGGCCAGACCGTGGCGATCGTCGGCCCCACCGGCGCCGGCAAGACCACGCTCGTGAACCTGCTGATGCGCTTCTACGAGATCGACAAGGGCAGCATCACGCTCGACGGCGTCGATACCCGCGACATGACGCGTGACGCCCTGCGCACGACGTTCGGTATGGTCCTTCAGGACGCATGGCTGTTCGGCGGGACGATCCGCGAGAACATCGAGTACGGCATGGAGGGCGCCACGGAGGAGCGGATGCTCGCCGCGGCCCAGGCCGCCTACGTTGACCACTTCGTACGCACGCTGCCCGATGGCTACGGCACCGTGCTCGATGACGACGCGTCGAACGTGTCCGCCGGCGAGAAGCAGCTGCTCACGATCGCGCGGGCGTTCCTCGCCGACCCGGAGATCCTCATCCTGGACGAGGCCACGAGCTCGGTTGACACGCGCACTGAGGTGCTGATCCAGAAGGCGATGAAGAAGCTGATGGTCGGGCGCACTTCGTTCGTCATCGCACATCGTCTCTCCACGATCCGCGACGCCGACATCATCCTCGTGATGAACCACGGCCGGATCATCGAGAAGGGTACGCACACCGAGCTGCTCGCGGCCGAGGGCTTCTACTTCGACCTGTACAACAGCCAGTTCGTCGAAGCGTACGACGAGGCGAGCTAGGCCACGATGGAGGAGCTTCAAGTGAGCGATACCGCCACAGGCCGCGATGAGCGGCTGGTCACCGCCGCGCAGAACGTGAGCCGCATGTGCATGGTGTGCGGCCGCGAGAACCCATCGTCGCTGAAGGCGAAGTTCTACGAACTCGACGACGGTGAGATCCTCGGCGTCTTCGCCCCGCTCGAGATCCATCAGAGCTACCCGGGCCGCGTGCACGGCGGGGTCATCACCGCCATGCTCGATGAGACGATCGGGCGCGCGGTCAACATCAGCGACGCCGCGGCGTGGGGCGTGACCGTGGAGATCACGGTGAAGTTCCGCAAGCCGGTGCCGATCGGCGAGGACGTCCGCGTGCTCGCGCGCATCACGCGGGACACGAGCCGCCTGTTCGAAGGCAGCGGCGAGATCCGCCTCGCGGACGGCACGCTCGCGGCCGAGGCAATCGGGCGTTACATGAAGCTCGGCATCGACAAGATCGCCGACGGCGACTTCTCCAAGGAGTGGTTCGTCGACGGGCGCGAGCGGCCGGAGAGCGTGACGTAGAGGTTGTCGCGATCGTGCGTGAGGGCGCAGATGAGGCCCGAAGCCCGCTCCATGCCGGCTTCGACGAGCGTGTGGTCCTCCGTCGCGTCGCCCAGCACGTAGAGCATGCGGCCGCCGAGCAGCGCGTTCGAGACGTGATCGAGGTGCTCGCGATTGCGGTCGATGACGACGAACGGCGTGCGC
>JANYLP010000115.1 GCA_025361445.1 Coriobacteriia bacterium | reverse complement strand
GCCTGCCTGCGCCCTCCCCCGGCAAGACGTATCTCCTCTACGCTCACGTGCCGTTCTGCGAGCGGCTGTGCAACTACTGCTCCTTCAACCGATTCCTCTTCAATGAGGAGATCGCGATCGGGTACTTCTCCGACCTGCGGGAGGAGATGCGAGTCGCGGCCGCTCTCGGCTATCGATTCGGCTCGCTCTACGTCGGCGGAGGGACCCCGACGATCCTTGTCGACGAACTCTGCAAGACGATCGACCTGGCCCGCGAGCTCTTCCACATCCGTGAGGTGTCCGCCGAGACGAGCCCGAACCAGATCGGCCCCGAGCTCGCCGACCGCCTCGAGGGTCGCGTCGATCGCATGTCCGTCGGCGTCCAGAGCTTCAACGATGTCCTGCTACGTCAGATGGACCGGCTCGACAAGTACGGCAGCGGCAGCCAGCTGTTCGACATCATCTCGGAGAGCGCCGGCCTGTTCCACTCGCTCAATGTGGACATGATCTTCAACTTCCCTTCGCAGACCGAGGCCATGCTTCGGCATGACACCCGCTTGCTCAAGGAGACCGGCTGCAACCAGACGACGTTCTACCCGCTGATGGCCTCGCCTCAGCAGGCGCGAGCTCTCTCCCAGCAGATCGGTCGCGTCGACATGACGCGCGAGAAAGGCTTCTACGAGGTCATCGATGAGGAACTGACCGGGCCCTTCGAGGCATCAAGCGCCTGGACGTACTCGAAGGAGAAGGGCGGGATGATCGACGAGTACATCGTCGACTACCCCGAGTACCTCGGCATCGGATCCGGTGCGCAGTCGTTCCTGGTAGACCGCCTCTACACCAACACGTTCTCGCTTGCGGACTACGGCACGCGCGTCCGCGCGGGCGAACTCTCGGTCACGCAGGTGGGGCGACCGTACTCGCAGCGCGACATGATGCGCTATCGCTTCGTCACGGACCTGTTCGGGCTGCGGCTCGACAAGCGCCGCTTCATCGCCGACTTCGGCACACCGGTCGAGCGGGGGCTGTGGGGCGAGGTGCAGTTCATGCGCGCCGTGGGCGGCTTCGACCGCGACGATGAGGAGTGCTTCACGCTCACCAGGACGGGGCGCTATTTGCTCGTCGTGATGATGCGCGAGATGCTCACGGGGTCGAACCGGCTGCGCGACGAGGCCCGTGCGGCTCTCCCGGCCGCCGAGCGCGCGTTGCTGCTCGAGGGTCCCGCCCCAGATGCGGCCGCCGCCGCGATCTGCTAGCGCCGGCCCGGGGTAGACGCGGTGCGTCCGGATGCCTGCGCTATCATCGACGCCTGTCCGTCCGAGCCCTCGAATCACATCCCGGAGGATCCGTGCCCGAACCGCGCATCATGGTCATGGGGATCGGCAACCCGCTCGTTAAGGACGAAGGTGTCGGCATCCGCGTCATCGAGACCATGATGTCGACACTCGCCTTCCCTCCGAACGTCGCTCTTGTCGACGCAGGGACCATGGGGATGGGCATCCTGAACCTCTTCCAGGACTGCGACTATCTGCTCGTCATCGACGCTGTCGACGGGACGGGAGAACCTGCGGGCACCGTCGTTCGGATGACCCCTCAGGACATGGCGCCGAACACGGTGAAACACTCGATGCATGACCTGCGGCTCGTGGACGTCCTCGAAGCTGCCATGCTCATGGGAACGCAGCCCGAGGTCGACTGTGTGGGTATCCAGATCCTCGACATGGACGGCATTGCGATCGGGCTCACTCCCGACGTGGAATCGGCCGTTCCGCGGGCAGTCGATGCGGCGCTCTCGATCCTGGCCGAGCGCGGGATCGTACCCGTCGCGTCCGATCACTCGAGTGACGACGGACGTGTGCTGAGCTCGATCCACGAGGGCGCGCGCGACACCAACGCCTGACGCGCCCGTCACCGCCCGATGGCACCCCTGATCGACCGGGCGATCCCGACCGCGTCAAGCCCGGCTGCTGCGAACAGGTCGGCCGGGGCGCCCGATGATGCGTAGTCGCGGACTCCGAGCGAGACAAGGCGCGTTGCACTCCCATGTGCGGCGAGCCACTCGGCCACAGACGCTCCCAAACCCGAGCGCACATTGTGATCCTCCACGGTGACGATGACCCGCGCGACCGAGAGCGCGAGCATGGCCTCGTCGTCCAGGTCGAGCGGACATGAGACCACCGCGGCGGCGATGGAGCACCCCTCCGCGCGGAGCTCGTCGACGGCATCCACGGCCGACCCCGCCAGGGTCCCCATCGTAAGGACCGCCGCATCCGACCCACCGCGGCGAATGATGTCGATCGCTCCGTAGTGGAACCGGTAGTCACCTGCGAACGCCGGGTCCCCGGCCTCGTCGCGCACGGACGGCAGGACGCTGCGCCCCATGGCCAGCGCGACACACCCGCTCATGCCTGCGGCTGCACGCACCGCACGGTCCGTCTGGTTCGCGTCGGCGGGCACGATGACCTTCCATCCGTACATCGAGCGAAGCGCGCCGACGTAGTCGACACACTGGTGTGTCCGGCCGTCCTCACCCACATCGAGCCCGCAATGCGTGAGCACGAGCTTGAGGGCGGCGTGGTTGATGTCCGCCAGACGCTGCTGGTTGTAGACCTCGTCGAGCCCGAAGACCCCGAAATCGGCCCAGAACGCGACGACGCCGTTGACCGAGGCCGAGGCCGCCGCGGCCGCGGCGTTGTGCTCGCCGACGCCGCACTCGATGAACGCATCCGGGCGCGCGTCGCGGAACGCACCGGTCTTGACCGAGGACATGAGGTCGCAATCGAACACGGCGATCGGTGTCCGCGAATCGGCGGCCGCGATGTCGGCCAGCGCGTGTCCCCACGCCGACCGGCAGTCCGATGGCGCGTCGTAGTCGCGCGGCACGCCGGTTTCGCGCACGCACACGGGTTCCGCGAGTTCGGCCGGCCGGGTCGTCGGCGCCAGTGCCCTTCGCGCCCTCGCGCGATCGAGCCACGCCGGATCCTGCCCGAGTTCCGCCATCGCACGCACGTATTCCTCGGGTTTCAGCGCCCGGCCGTGGTACGCGGGATCGTCGTCCATGAACGAGACGCCGTGTCCGATGGTCGTATGCGCGAGCACCGCATACGGGCGTCCGGCGTCTGCGCGGGCCGCGCGCAGTGCTCGGTAGAGGGCCGCGGTGTCGTGTCCGTCGCACTCGATGACCCCCCAACCATCCGCCGCGAAACCGGCAGCGACGTCGACGGGCATCACCTCCGGCGTGTGGCCCGAGATCTGGGCACGGTTGAGATCGACGACGACGGTCAGGTCGCAGAGTGCGTACTTGGCCGCGAGGCGGCGCGCCTCCCCCACCTGGCCCTTCATCTGCTCGGCATCCGACATCGCGACGTAGGTGTGCCAGCCGCCGTCGGTCAGGCGCTGTGCGAGCGCGGCGCCGACCCCCGCGGAAAGGCCCTGGCCGAGGTTGCCCGTCGACCACTCCACACCGGGTACCGAGCGCTCCACGTGACCCTCGAAGATCGAGCCGGCCTGGCGGAAGTGCGCGACCGCTTCCTCGAGCTCGAAGAAGCCGGTGTCCGCGAGTGCGGAGTACACGCCCGGAGAGGTGTGCCCGTGGCTGACGATGACGCGGTCGCGGCCGTGCCAAGCCGGTTCGGCCGGACGCAGCACGGCGCAGCCATAGATGACCTGGTAGAGCTCGAGCGATGAGAAGGAACCGCCCGGGTGTCCCGATCCGGCCAGTGTCGTCATCGTGAGGATCGCGCCGCGCAGAACGCGCGCGCGCTTCGCGAGGGCAGCAACGTCCGCGCTGTCCAACTCAGGTGCGACGAACCCGCGCTCGGTCACAAGCAACCCCCGTGGTCGCGACGGAACACCTATCGGCTACAAGTATGCCCGATGGACATTCCGTCGGACGCGGGCGTACACAAGCCGTCAGTAGGCCCGCGCCGCCGGAGCCGCGGTGTCTTCAGCCAGTGGGGCGAATCCGAGTTCGCCGAGCACCTTCGTCACGGCCGCCTCGCCGCTCTCGATGCAGTTGGCGATGCCCACGCCGCGATAGGAGCCGCCGCCAACGCCCAGGGTGGGGATCCCCGCGACCCTGGCCTCGATCGCGTCCACGCGGCCCAGGTGGCCCATCGTGTACTGCGGCATGCCGTTGATCCAACGGTACACGCGGGCGAACACCGGCTCCACGTTCAGGCCGAGGATGGAGCGGAACTCGGAGCGCACGATCGCGATGAGCTCATCGTCGCTCTTGTCCATGATCGCCTGGTTGTGCGGACCGCCCACGAAACCGCGCAGAAGTGCTTTGCCCTTGGGCGCACGGTTCGTCCACTTGGTGGACGAGTACGTGGCGGCCATGAGCGAGCGGTTCTCCACGCCTGGGCAGAGCACGCCGAACGCGTCGAGTGAGAAGCCAAGGTCGTCGGTGTCGAAACCCATCGAGATCGTGGCCGACGACGAGTGCGGGATGGTGGCGATGAGGGCTGACAGCTCCGGGTCGACCGTCGCGGTGAGGTCGGCGGCTGCCCATCCCTCGGTGGCGATGATGACCGCGTCCGCGTCGAGCACGTCACCGCTGCTCAGGTGGACCTTCCACGCGTTCTCGAGCTTCTCGAGGCGAGTCGCGGTGACGCCTGTGCGGATGCCTTCGCGCCCGGCGGCATCGGCCATGCCGTCGGGGAGCTGCTGCATACCGTTCTTGAATGTGTTGAAGAACGTGCGCGGGTTCTTGGGATCCGCGGGGTACTTCCTCTTCATCTCCTCGGCAGCTTGGCGCTGCGCGAGGAAGCCCTTGATCAGGCATCCGTACTTCTGCTCCATCTCGAGCATGTTCGGGAAGGTTGCCGCGAGCGACATCAGGCCCGGATCGGAAGCGTGGACACCGCCGACGAGCGGCTCGGCCAGGCGGTCGAGGATCTCGCGCCCCATGCGGCGAACGACGAGACTTTCGAGCGTCTCATCGTTGAGCTCGCCCGGCTTCACCTTCTTCTTCGGGATGAAGAGGTCCATGCCGGCGCGGACCTTGCCGGGCCAGGAGAACAGTCGCGTCGTGGCGAACGGGAGGAACTTCGTCGGAGCGAACTGCATGACGCCGTCAGGCATCTCGATGAGCTCGCCCTTCTTGAGGATGAGCGTCTTCTTGCGGCTCTCATCGCTCGGCATGCGGTCCTGGTCGAATCCCGCGAGCTTGGCGACGCGCATGACGGACGGCTTCTGCGCGATGAACGCATCCGAACCGCCGTCGACGATGAAGTCGCCGACGCGCTCGGTCTGCAGCTTGCCGCCGAGGCGCGGATCCTTCTCGAGAAGCGTGAACGTGACCTCAGCGCCCTCGTTGGCCGCACGCCGCACCTTGAACGCGGCTCCGAGCCCAGCGACACCGCCGCCGATGATCACGACATGCTTCAAAGGAATTCCCATCTCTCGTGCGTGCAGCCCGCGCCGAAGCGCGAAGACCGCCGCTTTCGGGTCTACAGAACGGCGCGAACCGCTTCCGCGAGCGCGTGGATCATGTCTTCGTTGTCGTTGGGAGCCTTGGCGCGCGCGAACTCGATCCCGGCGCTGAGCGCGCGGTCGGCCGCGCAGACATCCAGGTCGTAGAGGGTCTCCATGTGATCGACCACGAAACCGACCGGAGACACGACCACCGCGCCGAAGTCCTGCGCAACGGCCGCGTCGATGACGGCGTCGAGGTCCGGACCGAGCCACTCGCCCTCGCGCCGTCCCTTGCTCTGGTAAGCCAGCAACCAGGGCGCCGTTCCTCCGCGTCCGCCGTAGGCGGTGATGCCCGGCAGGTCGTCGAAACCGTCGGCCGCGGAGCCGAGTCCCGCGCGCGCTGCAACCTCGCCCACTGTCTCCTTCAGCTGCTCCGCGTAGGAGGGATCGGCCTCGATGTCCGCCATCGGCAGGCTGTGGGCGGAGAAGACCACCAGCGGCCTGTGAGGCTTGATCTGGTCGTCGAAGAGCGCGGCGGTCAGGCCTTCCGCAACGGCAGTCAGGAAGGGTTCGGAGCGCCGGTAGTCTGCGGCCTCGATGAGCGAGACGCCCTGATGCTCCCCGACCGCGATCGCGACGGCCGAGCGGTAGGCGCCTGTCGTGGCGGCCGCTTCGAACGGCGAGAGTGAGAGCGAGACGATGCGTGCCACGCCGGAAGCGACCAGTGCGTTCACCGCTGACGCGATCGAGGGCTCCGAGTGGAGCATCCCCACGGCCACCGGGGCTTCGACGCCCTCCGCGGCCCGCGCAAGGACCTTAGCCACTCCGAAGAAGCCCGATGACTCTTCCTCGGGTTCCTCGGCGCGGGGCAGTCCCGCGAGTTCGCGCTCCAGCTGGACCGCGATCCGCTCGGCCATCGGCGGGAGCGGCGACGATCCGCCGATGGTCAGGTACCGGCGACGGGCCTCCTCGAGCGCGGTCTGCGGCGGCTCGCAACCGAGCAGCGAGCACATGAACGGCGCGATCTCGTCGAGGTCCCCGGGTCCACCGAACGCCGTGATGAGGACACCTGTGCGGATCATCTTGTTGACTCCCCTAGTCTGCAGCGAGAACGCGAGCCGAGCATTCGTGCACGAGGCGCACGAGCGTGCGCGCCTTCTCGGGGTCGCTCGTCTTGTGGATGCCGTGCCCGAGGTTGAACACGTGCCCCGGTCTCTTGCCCACCTTCTCGACGATGTCGGTCACGATCGCCTCGAGCGCATCGTCGGGCGCGAACAGCGCGACGGGGTCGATGTTGCCCTGGATGGCGAACTGCGGGTCGATGAGCTCGACGGCCTTCGCCATGTCGAGACGCCAGTCGACGCCGATGACGTCGCCGCCCGCGCGCTGCACGAGGTCGATCATCGAGGTCGCGCCGTTCGCGAAATGGATGACCGGGACGCCACCGGGGACCTTCGCCGCACCGTAGGCGCTGACCGCGTCGATGACGCGCTTCGAGTGCGGCAGGACGCTGCGCTCATAGTCGTAGGGGGCCACGTAGCCGACCCAGCTGTCGAAGAGCTGGACCACCTGTGCGCCGGAGTCGATCTGCGCGCACAGATAGGCGATCGTCGTATCAGCGAACTTCGTGAGGAGCGCGTCCCAGGCGACCGGGTCCGACCACATGAGCGCCTTGCAGTTCTCGTAGTCGCGCGTGCCGCGACCCTCGATCGCATAGCTCGCCAGCGTGAACGGCGCGCCGGCGAACCCGATGAGCGGCACCTTGTCGGCCAGCTCCCGGCGAAGGATCTTGAGCGTTTCCATCACGAACGGCGTGGCCTCGAGCGGATCGGCCACACGGAGCGCGGCGACATCGGCAGCCGTGCGCACCGGGTTGTGGATGATCGGGCCCTCGCCCTTCGCGAACTCGAGATCGAGGCCCATCGCCGGAAACGAGACGAGGATGTCGGAGAACATGATCGCGGCATCGACGCCGACGAGGTCGACCGGCTGCATCGAGACCTCGACGGCGAGCTCCGGTGTCCGGCACATCTCGAGGAAGCCGTACTTCTCGCGGATGGCACGATACTCGGGCATGTAGCGCCCAGCCTGACGCATCATCCAGACCGGGGTGTGGGATACGGGCTCGCGCCTGCAGGCGCGCAGAAAGGTGTCATCGAACGGCATGCGAGATGTCCTTTCGGGACCGATGCGGGCGAGCGCCCGGGAGGTTCGTTCGCGGGCACCTATTGTAGCAAAGCGACGCGCACGGTTCCGCGACGCGAAGCG
>JANYLP010000080.1 GCA_025361445.1 Coriobacteriia bacterium | reverse complement strand
TTCGTCTACTACGGCGGTGGCAATTGGCCGCCGACGCCGATTACCAGCCCGTCAGATGTGGCCTCGATCACCGCGGTGACGATACAGATGCAGAACATGGCGACGTGGTCGGATCAGACCGTCAGCTACAGCGCGTCCAGCACCGTGCGCGTACGAACGATGGGAAACGGGTTCTAAATGGAGCGGACGGTCACGGATCACAAGGTGGACATCCGATCGAGGCGAACCGGCGATGACGATGGGATCGCCATGGTCACCGTCATCGCGGTTGTGACGATCCTGTTCCTGCTCGTGACCACTCTGATCACCCTTACGACGTATCGCACGATGCAGTCGAGTTCCTATGTATCGCGTACGCAGGCTACTCAGCTCGCGGATGCCGGTCTCAACTACTACCTCTACCAGCTTGGTCTGAACTACACCTACTACAGCGTCTCTCCGACCCCCACGCCCTCTGCGACGAACGCCCAGGGGAGCTGGACGGCCAGCGCGACGTACGACCCCACGAGCCGGCTCGTTGTGATCCGCTCTGTGGGTACTACCGCGGACGGGATCTCGAGGGTGATCATGGCGAAGTGTTCGCCTCCGCCTCCGCCCATGTATGCGATCGGGTCCGGCGGCAACATCGACGTCGGCGCCAACACACTCATCAGTGGTCCGATGCGCTCGAACGGCTACGTCCATATCGCCACGGGTGGGACGCAGGGCATCATTACGGGCCTCGCTCAGTCGGGGGTGTCTCCCAACGGAGACTTCTCGCCCCTCAAGAGCGGCGCAGCCGACCCGACTCGCTTCAAAGGCGGTGCGCAGTACTACCCGGCTCTCAGCTTCGACACCATGAGCGCCGACGTGGCCAAAATGAAGTCCACGGCTGGCCTGCTGCTGCCCAACTCCCGCTCTGATGGCAAGACCCCCGCGGCACTGGGCTACCTGATCACGCTCTCGAACAACCAGATCGGCGTACGTCGCGTGACGGCGGAGAGCAGGACCTACAACAGCGCCGCCAATATCGCGAAGCTGGGCTCGCTCACCACCACTGTTCCTCCGTCGGTACAGACGACTTTGGCCATTCCTGCGAACGGCATCATCTTCGTCGACTCTGATAACGTCTGGGTCTCCGGAACGTACACGGCCCGTGTGACCATCTGTGCATCGAGGGCCAGCTCGAGCGACAAGACCTACGGCAACATCACCGTCAGCAACTCCGTGAAGTGCGGCGTGAAGACGGATCCGGTGATCGTGTGCGGTTTGATGGCGCAGAACAACATCTGGCTGCCGGACTGGTACTCGACGACAGTGATGGACCCGACGCTGACCATCGAAGCGGCGCTGCTCGCCCAATATGGGACGATCGGGGACGCTTACAACGGCTCGACGACCTTCCCGCTGCCGACGGCCAATCCCAATGGGGGAACCCAGTACCCGACACACAACCTCGCGCTTGCGGGCAGCGCCCTAGGGGCGACGGGCGTTGGATTCCAGGCGCAGTACTTCATCAATCGCACCTACGGATTCGACTCGCGTCTCACGACCAATCCGCCGCCCAACTGGCCACGTAGCGACAACCAGTGGATCGTTGTCTCGAGCTGGTGGCTGGACTAGACGCGCCGGACCACAACACGTCGAGGTCAGTGCGTCCCGAGGCAGTACAGATAGCCGTCGCGGCAGCCGATGTAGACGCGCTCACCCCACACGATGGGGGTCGACTCGAACGGCCCGCCGGCGGTGAACGTGGAGCGCTCCGTGACCTTGACGGTCCAGAAGCCGCCTGAGGGGCTTCTGAGCGCTCCTGATGCGCCCTCGGAGGACGCGCTGTAGGCGATCTTGTAGAGGTGGACCTTGCGGTCGTAACCGGCGGCGATGAGCGAATCTCCCACGATGATCGGGGTCGAGATGCCGGCACCGATCGAATCCTTGAAGACGGTGACAGGGACCTTCAGCGACGCGGTCGAACCGGGCCCGTGAGTCGCACTCGAGGTGAAGGCGTCGCGGGCGATGACGCGTACCGCGCCGTCGACCGATATGAACGCTGCGAGCCTCGGGTGCTTGCCCTCAAGGTTGCCCTCATCGTTGACCGAGACCGAGCCGATGACACCGGCTTCCCATTCCGCGATGCCCCGGTTGTCGGTGGGGAAGTACCACAGGGGCGACGCGGCCGGTTCCTTCGCGGGGTCGAACCCGTACACGCCGCCCGCTTCCTTGATGTACTGCTTCTCGATCGCCTGGAGAAGCAGGCCGTCGCTGTCGATCACCGTCGAGCCATCGATGTCGGAGCCGGTGCGGAAGTCCCACACGATCTCGAGCGAGGGGAGCTTCAGCCCGTAGATGTGACCCGAGCCCGAAGCGATGTAGAGCGTGTCGCCGATGCGCGAGGGCGAGGCTTCGACAGCGACGTTCGCCTCTCCCAGGTCGGGGTGGGCTTTCACATCTGCCGCCGTGAAGAGTTGCGGCGAGCGCTTGAGCACCGTCGGCTCGCGGTGGTCGCCGACCTTGGTGGTCGTGAACGGGTCGATCGCGTAGACGTAGCCCGGCTCCACGGCCGCGTACAGCACGCCGTTGTACATGAGCGGACTCGAGTCGACGTCCTGGCTGTAGTTGATCGTTTTCGGGATCGGCAGGCGCCACAGCTCCTTGCCGGTCGCGAACGACACGGCACGCAGCGGGGCGATCCGTGGGTCGCCAACCGCAAAGCCGGATCCGCGCCTGGAACCGGCAACCACGATGAGACGATCCGCGTCGCTGGTCGGGTTGGGGTTGGCGATAACGGTGTTGGTCGACTTGATGACGTCGTCGAACGCGCACTGCCAGATGACCTTGCCGGTCAGGGCGTCGATCTTGTGAAGGTTGTGATCGTAGCCACCGAGCAGTAGGTAGTCGCGGCCCTGGTCACGCACGACGGTGCACTGGCCGGTCCACCCGGACCCTGCCCACCAGACCAGCCGGTTGTCCACCTTGCGCTGCGTCTGCCCGGAGCCGATCTTGACCCTCCATACGAGGCCCAGCCGCGAGGGCGCCGGTCCGATGCCGTACGAGCGTCGCAGAGTACCCCCGAGGAAGCTCGCGATCTTGATGCCGTCCTCTGAGCCACCGACGGCAACGTCCGGCGTCGTGGACGGTCCTCCGGGCGCCGATGCGGGCGGCCCGGCCGGTGCCGTCGTCGTCGATGACGAAGGACTTCCCGGAGCGGCTACGGGACTCGCGCCACCGGGGGAGATGAGACGGTAGATCCCGAACAGGACCAGAAGGAGCGCGACGAGTCCGAAACCGAGCCCCCAAGCGCGTCTGCGGGCGCGGGCCCGCGCGCCCGTCGGGCGGCGTGGCGTACTGCGGCGTGGCTCGACCGGGCGAGATGTGCGCGCTCGAGTGCGCGGCGAAGGCCTCATCGGACGGTGAACGAGGTCCAGGAGCTCGCTCCGGCGGCGTGGCCTGCATCGTTCGGAGTCTGGGCACGCACGCGCCAGGATCCGCGCGGCAGGCGCAACGATCCGGCGTAGGCGGATCCCGCGGAGGAGTCACGACACGTGGCCGCTACCGTCGCGTGGTCGGTCCAGACTGCGGAGACAAGCCTTTGCACGCGAAGAACGACGGCGCCGATCCCCGCTGCAGACCGGGGGGCGAGCGTTCCCCGGACGGTGAACGCGTGCGATGCATAGAGCGCGGTCGGCACCGTCGGCGCAGTCACGGACGGCTTCGGTGCGACCGTGGTCACCATACTGGTGGCCGTGACGTACGGGGCTGTGGCGAGGAAACGCGCGCGGTATCCCGCCCGGCGCGTAGGGACGCACGTGAGCGCGAAGGCGCCGGTGAGACCCGTCGTGGCTGTCGTCAGTCGGGTCCAGTTCGTTCCGTCGGTGGAGATCTCGACGACGATCTTGGCACCCGTGAACGGCCGGGCGAGCGCGTTGGCGAGAGTGCCGCTCAGTGTCACCGAGCGCTTCCACGAAGGCGACGCTGTGGAAGGAACGAGTGAGAGAAGCGGCAGACGGTCGGCAAGCGTGAACGACGTCGGGCCGACCGTTGCGGAAAAGCGCACCGTGTCGAGCGCAGGAAGGTCGTCTTCGTTCTCGACCAGAAGCGCTTCGCCGCCGGCGAGAGTCCGCGAGAAGAAGGCCCGCAGGTCCTGGCTGCCGACGCTCCAGTAGACGGATCCGCTCGCGACGCCCAGAACCTCGGCCTGTACCGTCGTCTCGACCGTCGCAACGATGGGGAGCCCCGGCGCGGAGTACTTCAGGAGGCGCGGGTTGGTTCGCAGGAACTTGACCGAGTCGACCCATCCGTAGTTGTTCGTGCTCGTGTAGGTGTGGCCGCGGTACGGATTCCCGTCGGGCGGATACGCGATACCGGGGTGGATCCCGAAGTGGACGTGGGCGCAGCCGTTGACGTGACCGATGATCTGCCCGGCCTTGACCTTCGCGCCCTTGCCGGTTCCTGCTGCGGGCCTGATGTGACCGTACACGGCTTTGAAGTAGCGGCCATCGCCGGTCTTGTGGAGCATCACGATGACCCCGCCATACTTGTGGTCACCGCCGGATTCCAGAACGGTACCGTCGCCCACCGCGTAGACCGCGTGCCCTACAGTGGCGGGCATGTCCTGCGCCATGTGCCAGCGGGGCGGATTCTGAGGCCGGTACTCCCACCAGCCATCCCATCCCCGGAAGTCCTCGGTCCCGACGGGCCAGTACCAGCCCCCGCTGCCGGGGGTCGCCGCCCGCGCGATGATCGGTGCGGCCACCATCGCCGACGCGAGAAGCGCGCCCACGAGCACGGCGCGTGCGAACGACTTGAAGGCATATCCGTATATCTGCAGTGCCACACCGGCCCGTCATCGGGGACGCGGACGCGAACGGGCCCTATTATGACAAATGGAACACCCGTGTGCCCTCCGCTGACCGAAACCGCGATGAGAGGCTGCTGACGATGGCCGATGGAGTCCGGATCCACGTGACGAAGGATGGGCCGTACGTCGTCCGCGGCGCGGTGCCGATAGCCAGGCAGACCATCGTGACCGACGAAAGGAGCGAGAGCGTCGCCTGGCGCGAGGGCGAGAGCCTACCCGTCAAGCCGTCGTGCATCCTGTGTCGCTGCGGTGCATCGGAGAGCAAGCCCTACTGCGACGGTTCGCACGCGCTCGCCGGGTTCGACGGCACCGAGACGGCCCCCTTTGTTCCGTATGACGAGGCGGCGGTCGCCATCGAAGGGCCCCGGATCGTGCTGATGGATCAGGTCGATATCTGCGCGGATGCCCGCTTCTGCGCGGCCAAGGGGCGTGCGTGGCATCGCGTGGAGCGTGACGACGAGGAGTCCCGCGAGATCGTCATCGAAGAGTCGGACCTGTGCCCGTCCGGACGCTACACCGCGGTGGAGCTTGATGGTACCGTGCACGAGCCCGCGCTGGCGCCTGCGATCGGCCTTGTCGAAGACCCGAAGGCCGGCGTGAGCGGCCCTCTGTGGGTGCAGGGCGGGATCGTCGTGACATCCGCGGATGGCACGCCGTATCCGGTCCGCAACAGGGTCACCCTCTGCCGCTGCGGGAAGTCCGCGAACAAGCCGTTCTGTGACGGAACACACATCGAAGCCGGTTTCGACGACGGCGCGATCAACGGATCGGAGAGCGCGACGTGGTGACACGAGAAGAGGAGTTGAACGCGGCTCTCGACCGGGGAGTGAGCACCGGCCTTCCGCCGAACCACCCGCCGGGATGGCTGGGCGAGGTCGCCCCGGACCTCAGACAGGTGGACGACTTCGAGCCGAGCCTGAACGCCGGGCTGCTACAGGAGAACTCGCAGGAGATGCGCTGGCTCCTGATGGTCATCCTGTATCTGACCGGTCTGTTAGCCCCCGTCGCTTTGTGGCTGCTTTGGAGAGATCCGGTTCGCAGTCGGCGAGCGAAGATCGTGAGCACGATCGTCGGCGCGATCGTATATGTGGCCGCATATATCGCCTACGGGGCGCTCCACGCGGGGTAGGGCCCTTCGTTGCCCTGCGCCGCATGCGGGGATACTGTGCCTATGTGAGCAACGCCCGCCGACATCGCCGGTGCGGCGCATCCGAACCGGAAGGACCCCGTGCACCTCCACGACCCTGCCCAGCTCGAAGCCCTGCTCGGACGGGCTCGCCAGCACGGGCGTATCTGCCTCGACACCGAATTCATGCGCGAGAAGACCTACTGGGCGAAGCTCTGTCTGATCCAGGTCGCTGTCGGCGATGAGTGCGCGCTGATCGATCCGCTCGCCGGAGACGACATGACGCCGCTCTTCGCGGTACTGGCGGACCCGTCCGTGCTCAAGGTCGTCCACGCCGGTAGCCAGGACCTCGAGATCTTCTTCCGGGCCTCCGGGCTCGCCGCCGGTCCGGTCTTCGACACGCAGGTCGCTGCCACCGTGGCAGGGTTCCCGTCGCAGGTGGGCTACGCGCGTCTGATGAAGGACCTCTTCGACGTGGACATCGACAAGTCGGACACGTTCACCGACTGGGCGCGCCGCCCGCTGACCCAGGCGCAGATCGAATACGCGCTCAACGACGTCCGGTACCTCGACGGCGCCTATCTTGAACTCACCGCACGTCTGGAACGCGATGGTCGCGCGACGTGGCTTGCCGCGGACATGGAGCGCCTCTCGGACCCTGCCGCCTACACCGTGGAGCCTGACGAGCAGTTCCGGCGGCTCAAGCGGATCTCATCGATGACCCGGCGGCAGCTCGGTGTTCTTCAGAAGGTCACCGCGTGGCGCGAGCGCGAGGCGATGCGCCGGGACCTGCCGCGGCGATGGGTCATCGGTGACGAGACGTTGGTGGAAGTTGCGCGACGCAAGCCCGCAACCACCGCCGCGCTGGCGGACATACGAGGCCTGAACCCGCGCTCGCTCGGTGACGGCGGTTCGGGCCTGCTTTCCTCGGTGGCCGAGGGGATCGAGATGGCCGAGGACGATCTTCCCCGCATCGATCGCAAGCCGCGGACGGTCGTGGACATCGAGGGCGTCGTCGAGTTGATGGGCGCCCTGCTGAGAGTGCGCTCATCGGAGCACGGTATCGCCGTGCCTCTGCTGGCGACGCGCGGCGACCTTGAGCGTCTGGCTTCCGGGCAGCGGGACGAGAGCCCGCTGCTTTCCGGATGGCGTCGAGCCATCGTCGGTGACGACCTGGTGGCGCTCATCGACGGCCGTATCGGGCTGAAGGTCCGCGACGGGCGGATCCTCGTCGATGCGAGCGCCGTCGAGGGCGTCACGAAGGAAGTCCCCGAGACCGCTGATGCGGGTCCCGGGGACGATGACGCGGCCGGGAGCTAGCCCCGCTTCGGCATCTTCTCGATGAGGCCCATCACGAACACGGCGGCCCACAGTATCCAGGGCGCGACGATGAGGCGCGAGAGCATCCCGGCGCCCTTCTCGTTCTTTGCCGCGAAAGCGCGAGCGACGAAGATGATCGTGACGAGCATCGCGGCCATGGCGACCAGCGCGAGGTAGGTCTTCAGGTTGTTCTCCAGCACGAGGGTCGTGTCGCCCAACCCGAGCGTGACGATGTAGGCCGACGCGTTGGCGGCGACCTTCTCCGCCACCGCGGTCGTGGCCTGGATCGCCATCATGAGCGTGCCGAGGAAGTCGAAGGCGACACCGAGCCACAGGAACAGCAGGTCGCGCTTCGACGCACCCTTCTTGCGGAACGACCCCCACACGCCGAGCGAGTACAGGACGAGCGCCGCCACGATGAACAGCAGCCCTGCCAGGACGGTGATCGGCATCTTGCCCACGGATGTATCTCCCCCTCGGTCGACTCCCCTGATGGTGCGAACCCCGCACAGACTGTAGTACGAACGGTCGGATTCGGACAGGTGGTGGCGCATATCGCGTTCGGCTCTCGGTCGGTGTGCGGTCGGGAATGCGGCGCACGATGGCTGCATGGGGCAGAGTCGCGCAGAGAGTGGGGTCGCCGCTCACGACCTCGAGGCCGTGCTGCGAGCGCGGCTCGGGCACAGCGGGTTCCGGCCGGGACAGCGGGAGACGGTGGAAGCGGTTCTCGCCGGCCGCGACGCCCTCGCCGTGCTGCCGACCGGCGGCGGCAAGTCGCTCATCTACCAGATGCCCGCGCTCGTGAGCGGTCGCTGTTCGCTCGTGGTCTCACCGCTGCTCGCGCTGATGCGTGACCAAGTCGAATCCGCGCTGCGAGTGGGCGTCCGCGCCGCTGGCGTCGACTCGACGCGGCCGGCCGATGACCGCGCCTCCGTCATCGCCGATCTGCGGGCCGGACGGGTCGAGGTGATGTACGCGTCTCCGGAAGGGTTGCCGCGTCTCACACGCGATCTTAGTGGTGACCGACCGTTCGGCTTGTTCGCCGTAGATGAGGCACACTGCCTCGCGCAGTGGGGACACGACTTCCGGCCGGACTATCTGTGTCTCGCCGAATCGCGGAGGGCCCTCGCTCCGGACGCCGCACTGCTCGCCGTCACCGCGACCGCCACCCTCCGCGTGCGCGAGGAGATCACCGCAGCGCTGGGCATGGTCGCCCCGTTCGTACACATCGGGACGTTCTTCCGTCCGAACCTGCACCTTGCGACGTGGCGCAAGGACTCGGCGCGGGATGCGCGGGAAGCGGTCGCGGCGCTCCTGCGCGCGCACGGCGACGCGCCGGCGATCGTGTACCGCATATCGCGGTCGGGTGCTGCGTCGCTCGCGGGCTGGTTGCGACGCCGGGGCGTGCCCGCCGCCGCATACCACGCCGGGTTGGAGCCGGAAGAGCGCGCACGGGTGCAGGACGCCTTCCTGGACGGGCGCTGCCGGGTGGTGGTGGCCACGATCGCGTTCGGCATGGGGGTCGACAAGGCCGACGTCCGGCTGGTGGTGCATGCGGACCTTCCCGGCTCGCTCGAGGCCTACGCGCAGGAGATCGGGCGCGCCGGCCGGGACGGCCGGGATTCGGACTGCGTCATGCTGTACTCGTGGTCGGACGTGAAACGTCGGGAGGCGCTGGTCTCGGAACTGCCTCCCGACCGCGCACTCGCGGCGGTACGTGCGGTTCGCGAGGTATACCGGTTCGCGGCGGGCGACGAGTGCCGGCAGCGCTCCTTGTGCGCGCACTTCGGCGAACGGATCCGTCCACCGTGCGGTGCGTGCGACGTGTGCCGCGCCGTCTCGGTCGGCCGTCTGTTGCGCGCGGGCGGGTGGTAGCATCACGGGAACCGGAACGCCGACCTCTCCGAAGAAGGAGCCCGCCCGATGTCCGACGCGCCCCGCGCGCTCACCGTCACCGAGGCGATGACGCTCGCAAAGCGCACCCTGGAAGGGGTGCCGCTCCGCGTCCTGGGCGAGGTCTCGGAGCTGACAGACCGATCCGGCTACAAGGCGATCTACTTCACGCTGACGGACGGTTCGTCCGTGATGCCGTGTCTCATGTGGCGCGATGCCTTCGAGCTCGCGGGGGTGCCCATCCGCGACGGCCTGCTCGTGGACATCGGCGGCGCGCTCACGGTCTATCCCCCGAAGGGGCGGATGCAGTTCCAGGTCCGCTCGCTTCAGGCAGCGGGAGAGGGCGCCCTCAGGATGCAAGTCGCGGCGCTCGGCCGCCGCCTGGAGGCAGAAGGACTCATGCGCCCGGAGCGGCGGCGTCCGCTCCCGGAGTATCCGGAACGGATCGCGCTGGTGACCTCTCCGCGCGGCAAGGCCGTGCACGACGTGATCCGGACGCTTCGGCGCCGCTATCCTCTGGCAGAGCTGCTGATCGCGGGAGTCACCGTCGAAGGCGCAGGCGCGGTCGAGGCGATAGTGGGCGGCCTGCGGGCCGCGGGTGCCTCAGGGGCCGACGTGGTCATCCTCGGGCGCGGGGGAGGTTCCTACGAGGACCTGATGCCCTTCAACGACGAAGCGGTGGTCCGCGCGATCGCGGCGTGTCCGGTTCCCGTCGTGACGGGGATCGGACACGAGCCCGACACCTCGCTCTCCGACATGGTGGCCGATCTGCGCGCTTCCACCCCGACCGCGGCAGCAGAAGCGGTCGCCCCGTCGCTCGACGAGCTCGAGTCCCGGCTGCGGGCGATCCGCCGCATGCTCGGTCGCGCGCTCCTGCACAACGCTCGTCGCGATGCGCACCGGTTGGCCGTGCTGCGGGCGCGCCCGGTGTTCTGCGACCGTGCGGTGCTCTCGGCCGTGGCCGCGCAGCGCCTCGACGCTGCCGCCTCCGGGCTCGCTCGCGCGCTCCCGGGGCCGCTCGCGCGCGACCGCACGCGCGTACGGGTGGCGGCTGAGCGTTTGGGAGCCTCGACGATCCGCGCACTCGATCGTGGACGTACCGAGTTGCGGCACGGGGCCGAGCGCCTTGAAGGGCTCTCTCCGCTTGGGATCCTCGCTCGCGGCTACGCCGTATGCTATGCGGGGGACGGCACGACAGTGATCCGAAGCGCCTCCGCGCTCACACCGGGGGACCGGGTACGGGTCCGGCTTCACAGCGGCGACGCGGGGTGCGTCGTCGAGACCGTCACGGACGAAGGAGCAAATACGCCATGACCGAGACCGCGGCGTCCCCGGATCAGATGCGATTCTCCGACGCACTGGCCGAACTGGAATCGATCGTCACCGCTCTCGAGAGCGGCCAGATGGACCTCGAGGACAGCCTTGCGCGCTACGAGCGCGGAGTCGCGCTTCTCCGTGCATGTCAGGCCCGTCTGACGGAGGCCGAACAGAAGGTCACCATGCTGATGGGCGAGCTCGATAGCGACGAGGGCGCCGACGAGGCCTGAGACCGGTACGTGACCGTCTCCGGCGACGACAGGGGTGGAACGCGTGGAGGACTGCATCTTCTGCAAGATAGCCGGGGGCCAGATCCCGCTCCCGCTGATCTACGAGGACGAGTGGGTGGTCGCTTTCAACGACGCGCAGCCTCAAGCACCCGTCCACGTGTTGATCGTGCCGCGCACCCATCATGCCGACGTCGGCGACGAGGTGTCGGCTGAACTGGCCTCCGCGCTCGTCGCCGCCATCCCGAAGGTCGCGGGGATCGCGGGCGTGGCGGCCTCGGGCTACCGCACCATCATCAACTCCGGAGCGGATGCGCGGCAGTCCGTGCCTCACCTGCATGTCCACGTTCTCGGCGGCGCTCTGATGACTCACGGAATGGTGGGATTCGCATGAGCGATGAACGTCGCAAGATAGCGGTCGTGACCGATTCGACCTCCGATCTCCCGCCCGAACTCGCCGCTGCCGAGGGGATCACCGTGGTGCGGCTGAGCACGACCTTCCCTGATGGCGACACCTTCCTTGACGGCGAGTTGACCCAGGCGGAGTTCTTCGAGCGCATGGGGCGCGCCAAAGCCCTGCCGACGACCAGCCAGCCGCCCGTGGGTGACTTTGTCGCCGTCTACCAGCGGCTTCTCGAGTCCTTCGAGGGCGTCGTGTCGATCCACGTCTCGAACCGTCTGTCCGGGACGATCGAGTCGGCGCTCCAGGCCGCCCTCCAGGTTGGCGACCGTGTACACGTCTTCGATTCCCTGAACCTCTCGACCGCGTTCGGCTGGCAGGTGCTCGAGGCCGCGCGCCTCGCAGCTCGTGGCGCAGGCGTGGCCGAGATCCTTGCGGCAGCCGAGAACATCCGCGGACGGGTGAAGCACATCGTCGGGCTGGACAAGCTCGACAACCTCGCGCGTGGTGGCCGGATCGGAGCCGTTTCCGCGTTCATGGGCGGCCTGCTCGATCTCAAGGTCCTGTTCACGGTCGACGCGCAGGGAGCGTTCCAGCCGGTAGCGCGCGTGCGCGGCCACAAGGCCGCGATGCGCGAGACACTGGAGTTCGTGAAGCGGGGGATGGACGGCGCGACCAAGGGGCGCTTCTTCGTCGCGCACGCGATGTCGAAAGACACCGCGGCCTATCTGCGGGATGCGATCGCCAACACGTACGAGGCCGTCGAGCTGTCGATCGTTGAGGCGGGGACCTCGATATCGGTCCACACGGGCACCGGTTGGGGGATCAGCTTCGTTCCCGGTGACTAGCGGCGCCTGAGGCGTCATACGGAGCCGTTTCGGGCCCCGGACACGGAGAAGCCCGGCCTTCGAGCCGGGCTTCCCACATTCCTTCCCCGGTTACCCCTGAGTCTCTGGCGGTACCGCTCATGCGGTCACCGCGAAGCACCGTCTCGCGCAGAGGTGCCGGCCCCTGGCATTGCTCGGTGCCTATCTTCTCCGTCTCACATCCGTGAGTCGAAGCTTCAGGGAAGGGAAACTGAAACCAACGAGACTGTAACTCCGTGACACAAAGGATGCAATAACCTTCGTCGACCACATGGTGCCGTTGACCGACCCGCCACCGCCGCTGGCCCCCGTTCCGCAGACAGACGGCCGTCCCGACCGCAATCATTGCCCCAGCGGCCGGGAGTGTGGCCGCTTACCGTTCGGAGTCGCGCGCCGGTGGATCTGGGCCGATGCGCGGGTGGACCGTAAGGGTGGAACGATCCGCGAAGGAGGCGATGTGGCGATGAGTGATATCAAGTCGATCGAATCGATGCAGGCAGACGGGCTGGTGTTCGAGCCGGCAGCCAACATACGCGAGCGTGCGTATCTGAAGACTCGCGAAGAGTACGACGCTATGTACAAGTACTCGGTCGAAGACCCCGAGGGCTTCTGGGCCGAGCAGGCCGAGGAGTACCTGTACTGGCACAAGAAGTGGGACAAGGTGCTTACGTGGGAGTTCGAGACGCCGAAGGTCGAGTGGTTCAAGGGCGGCCAGACCAACGTCACGTACAACTGCCTGGACCGACACCTGACGACATGGCGCCGCAACAAGGCCGCCATCATCTGGGAGTCTGATGAGGGCCGCTCGAAGGTCTACACGTACCAGTCGCTCTATTACAAGGTCTGCAAGTTCGCCAACGTCCTGAAGAAGCACGGCATCAAGAAGGGCGACCGGGTCGCGATCTACATGCCGATGATCCCGGAGCTCACGATTGCCATGCTCGCCTGTGCGCGCATCGGAGCGATCCACTCGATCGTCTTCGGCGGGTTCTCCGCTGCCGCGCTGCGCGACCGCATCCAGGACTCGGCGTGCAAGATGCTCATCACCGCCGACGAGGGCATCCGCGGCGGACGCGTCGTTCCGCTCAAGGCCGAGGCCGACTCGGCGCTGTTCGAGTGCCCGACCGTCGAGAGCTGCATCGTCGTCTCCCGTGCCCGCGCCCGTGTCGACATGGAGCCCGGCCGCGACTTCTGGTACCACGAGGAGATCCGCGCCTCGGATATCGACCACCACTGTGACGTCGAGTGGATGGACGCCGAGGATCCGCTCTTCATCCTCTACACGTCCGGCTCGACCGGGAAGCCGAAGGGTGTTCTGCATACGACCGCCGGCTATCTCCTCTATACGGCGATCACCTTCAAGTACAACTTCGACTACCACGACGAGGACGTCTTCTTCTGCACCGCGGACATCGGCTGGATCACCGGCCACAGCTACATCGTCTACGGTCCGCTGTGCGTCGGCGCCACGTCGCTCATGTTCGAGGGCACCCCGTCCTACCCGCACGCGGGCCGGATGTGGGAGATCGTCGAGAAGCACGGCGTCACGCAGTTCTACACGGCCCCGACCGCGATCCGCGCGATGATGAAGTCCGGCGAGGAGCCCGTGAAGAAGTGGGACCGCTCCAGCCTGCGCGTGCTCGGCACCGTGGGTGAGCCGATCAACCCCGAGGCGTGGATGTGGTACTACAACGTCGTCGGTGACGGAAAGGTCCCGATCGTCGACACGTACTGGCAGACCGAGACCGGCGGGCACATGATCACCAACCAGCCCGGTTGGACGCCCATGAAGCCCGGCTCCGCCACGTACCCGTTCTTCGGTGTCCGTCCCGTCATCCTGAACGAAGACAAGACCGAGACGCCGATCAATTCCGGTGGACGCCTCTGCATCGAGTTCCCGTGGCCCGGCATGCTGCGCGGCACCTGGGGCGACCCGACGAACTCGCTCGTGAA
This sequence comes from Coriobacteriia bacterium, assembly GCA_025361445.1. GTDB lineage: Bacteria > Actinomycetota > Coriobacteriia > Anaerosomatales > PALSA-660 > PALSA-660. The sequence goes on along the minus strand of JANYLP010000080.1, from coordinate 328 downwards.
GAACGTCTACTTCTCGCAGTTCCCCGGCAAGTACTTCACCGGTGACGGTGCGAGGAAAGACGAGACGGGCCACTACTGGCTGATGGGTCGCGTCGACGACGTCATCAACGTGTCGGGGCACCGCATGGGCACCGCCGAGGTCGAGTCGGCTCTCGTGAGTCACCCGATCGTCGCAGAGGCCGCCGTCGTAGGCTTCCCCCACGACATCAAGGGCGAGGGCATCTACGCATACGTGATCTTGAAGACCGGCGTCGAGGTTCCCGACAGCGTCGAGAGCATCCTCCAGGGCCACGTCCGCGAGGAGATCGGGCCGATCGCCAAGCCGGAC
>JANYLP010000050.1 GCA_025361445.1 Coriobacteriia bacterium | reverse complement strand
AAGCCGCCGGCGGCCCGGATGCGGTTGATCGCGCGCAGATGGTGCTCGTGGCCGCCCGGCATTATCGTGCCGTCGTCCATACGTACGCCGAGCGAGGTGCCGTAGAGCGCCGACTCGCAGTCGTGGGTGGCGACGGCGTTGCCGCCGAAGAGCACGGTCAGGTAGCCCATCTCGAAGAGCCGCGCGAGGTGCGGCCCCGCGCCCGTGTGGACGACCGCGGGCCCGACCACGGCGATCGCCGTGCGGCCGTCCGCCTTCGTCTTGCGCAGCAGCTTGGCGACCTCGTTGACGATCTGCGTCTTCGGCTTCTCGCTCGAGACGGCGGAGTTCATGAACTCGAACGCACCCTTCTCGCGGGGACGCTCGGGCGGGATCACGCGCAACCCGCGATGGCCCACCAAGAATAGGTCTCCAACGATGACATCGTTGATGGCCACGAGCTCCACCGCGCGAGACTCGGGATGCACACGCACGCCGAGGTCCATCTCGGCACCCGGGATCTTCACCCACGTGCCGGACAGGCGCGCCCACGTCTCCATGTTCGTTGTCGAGTAGAAGCCTTCCGGGAATACGCCGTCGGCCGGGGCCGTCTCCCAGTGCGCATCGGATGCGTTGAGAGGGACTGCGCCGCGCTCCTGCGCCGCCGTCATGAGGCGGTCGAGCGTGACCTGGTCCGGCCCGATGATGCGCAGCACCGCTCGCGACGGGTCGTCGTTCGTTCGGCCCACCTCGAAGGTCAACGTCTCGAACTCGCCGCCGAGCTCGACGATGTCATCCATGATGTGGCTCATGATGAGCGAGTCGATGAGGTGACCCTCGACGGAGACGTCCTCGTAGATGCGCTGGCTCATTGCGGAAGCCTTCCTGCGGTTCGCGGACCATCCGATACGGGGCCCACACATGGTACCCCCGTGCGTGGCTAGCTTCCGGCCATCTCCCGCTTCATCGCTTCGACGCGCACGCGGTACTCCGGCATCGAGGTGCCAAGGATCTGCGCGGCGAGTATCGCGGCGTTGCGGGCACCGTTGATCGCGACGCACGCGACCGGCACGCCGGAGGGCATCTGCACCATCGACAGGAGCGAATCGAGGCCGCCGAGGTCCGACGTCTTCATCGGGACGGCGATGACCGGGAGCGGCGTGTACGCAGCGACCACGCCGCCGAGATGGGCGGCCTTGCCGGCGGCGGCGATGACCACCTTGATGCCCCGGTCCGCGAGGCCCGATGCCCACTCGTGCACCTTCGCGGGCTGGCGGTGCGCGGAGGCGACGACCGTCTCGAACGGCACGCCCAACTCCGCGAGCGCTTTCTCGCAGTCAGCCATGACTGCGCGGTCGGACTCCGACCCCATCACGATCGCTACCAGTACAGAGTCGCTCACTTCGGGTCCTCTCGATCTGTATCGCGGACGGGCGTGAGGGCGGGCGACGGTGACGCGGACGGACGGATCAGCGGGTAGACGATGAGTGCGACACCGAAGGCAGCGAACCCGACGGCCGCCCAGATCGGTAGGCCCAGGAACGAGCCGACGATCATCACGCCGAAGGTTACGACGACTCCTGCCACGAGGACAGCCGCGACAAGGCCGACCCACTCGCCACCGGTCCTACGCTTCACCGTCGCATCCCCCTTCGCCGAAGAGCAGTTCGCGCTCGTCGGGCTTGAGTGCCTGGCGTGCCTGATCGCGCACGTTGTTCACACCGATGAAGAACTCGCGCATCATCGCGACCATCAGGTAGCGTCCCTTCGGCGTGAGCGTGAGAACGCACGCATCGTCGCGGTCGAACGCACCGACGGCGCGCATGTAGGTCATCTCCATGAGAAGGCCGCGATCGATCGAGACGCCGAAGTCGCGCAGGAAGCGCTTCTTGTCGAGCTTCAAGCCAAAGAGCTCCATGAGGAACCGGTAGCGCATCCGCTCGTGTTTCCCGAACGACTTCTTGCCGGCCACACCCATGCGTCCGGCCGAGAGCTGAGTCCCGTACTCGCGCAGCGAGAAGGTGTTCACGTAGAGCGTTCCGTCGAGATAGCTGAACGCACCCGAGCCGATGCCGACGTACTCCTCGTAGTCGACGATGTACTCGTCGATCATCCCGCCGGCGATGCGCGAGAACGTCCACGCGCTGCCGTTCTCGAAGGTGTCGGAAAGCCCCTCGGACAGGATCTTGTAGAAGTCCGCCTCGCGTTTGTAGTCCACCGGGCCGACCGTCTTGGCAAGTTCGCGCGACACGATCGGCGACGCCATGAGCGGATAGAAGGTCGTCTGGTTGCAGCCCGACTCCTTCAGCATCTCCACGTCGTGCCGCAGCATCGCTTCGGTCTGCGACGGGAAGTTGAAGATCATGTCCACGTTCATCGAGTGGAACGCGCCTGCCGTGGCCTGGATGCGCTCGAGCATCTCGGCGCCGGAGCCGTACTTGTCGTAGCGGTCCATCTGCTTGAGTAGACCATCGTCGAAGCTCTGGACGCCGACGCTGAAGCGCTGGACGCGGGGCGCGAGCTCCTCGATGTACTCCTGAGTGAGGTGGTTCGGGTTCGTCTCGCTCGAGACTTCCTTGATCGAGAAGAGTTCGCGCGCCAGATCGATCGTCCGCGTGAGCTCGGCCAGCATGATCGTGGGAGTGCCGCCGCCGACGTACATGGAGTCGAAGTCGTAGCCGAGCGCAGCCACCATGCGCATCTCTTCGCGCAGAGACTCGAAGTACGGGACCGCGCGCGCTTCCGAGAACGGGAAACGGTTGAACGAGCAGTACGGGCAGAGCCGCTGACAGAACGGCACGTGCACGTAGAGCATGTACGTGGAACCCGGACGCGGCCCGGGAAGGCTCGCCAGGTCGGCGTGCTCGAGTGCCAGATAGCGTGTGTTGAGCGTACGGACGACCGGGGTCAGGAGGCGTTCCGCGAACACTACTGCGCACCGCCAAGGGCGCGAGCCGCGATGTCGGTGCGCATCTGCATCCCATCGAACGATATCTTGGCGGCAGCCTCGTACGCGCGCTCGCGCGCCTGCGCGAGCGTGGGCGCGAGAGCTGTGACGCCGAGCACCCGGCCGCCGCTCGTGACGAGTGTTCCGTCGGCGCGCAATTCCGTTCCGGCATGGTAGACGCTGACACCCTCGAGAGCTTCGGCGTCCGCGATGCCGGTGATGACCTTGCCCTTTTCGTACTCGCCCGGATAACCGCCGGCGGCGATGACGACGCACACCGCCGCTTCAGGGCTCCACGTCACGGTCTGGGAGTTCAGACGGCCATCTGCGACGGCGAGCATCACGTCGATGAGGTCTGTCTTGAGACGCGGCAGGAGCACCTGCGTCTCCGGATCGCCGAAGCGCGCGTTGTACTCGAGGACCTTCGGCCCGTCCTTGGTGAGGATGAAGCCGCCATAGAGAACGCCACGGAAGCGCAGGTTCTCGCCGTGCATACCGGTGACCGTCTTCTCCAACAGGCGCGTCATGGCTGCAAGCGTCTCGTCATCGACGCCCGGGACCGGGGAGTAGACCCCCATGCCGCCGGTGTTCGGTCCCGTGTCGCCGTCGAAGGCGCGCTTGTGGTCCTGGGCCGGGGGCATGACCGTGACGGTTTCACCGTCCACGAACGCGAGAAGCGAGCACTCCGGGCCTTCGAGGAACTCCTCGATGAGCACGGTCTCACCCGCCTCGCCGAAGGCACCGTTGAACGACTGCCGCATTGCCGCCTCGGCCTCGGCCTTGTTGTTCGCGATGGTGACGCCCTTGCCGGCCGCGAGCCCGTCGGCCTTCACCACCACCGGGAAAGTGGCCTTCTCGAGCGCCTGCTGCGCTTGGGTGAACTCACGGAGCGTGTAGCAGCGGGACTCTCCGGTGGGAATGGCGTTGCGGCGCATGATGCCCTTCGCGAACGCCTTGCTGCCCTCAAGGCGCGCGGCGAGGCCGGAGGGACCGAACACCTTGATGCCGCGAGCATGCAGCGCGTCGGCGACGCCAGCCACCAGCGGCCCCTCTGGCCCGATGACCACGAGGTCGACCTTGTTCTCGGCGGCGTAGTCCGCGACCACCCGAGCGCTCTCGATCTTGAGGTCGGGGACGTTCGTCGCGATCGAGGCCGTGCCGCCGTTGCCGGGCGCGACGAGCACTTCCGGGGTGCGGATCGACGACACGAGCGCGCGAACGATCGCGTGCTCTCGACCCCCGCCGCCAAGCACCAGGATGCGCATACCTACGTCCCTCCGTGTCCGACCACCGACCCCCGCGGATGCGGAAGCCGCCCCGCACAAGCGCGGCTCACGACTGCATTGTACGACGAGGGCGTTGTCCTCCGCTTCTCCGATGGCATACTCGTCGACATGGACACAACGCTGGCACAGATGCTTCGATCCGACGCGCCGCTGGCGTGCGTCGTCCAGGGTGGCGGCATGAGGGGTGCCTACAGCATGGCCGTCCTGGCCGAGCTCGAGGAGATGGGCCATACCGAGCGCTTCTCGGCGATCTACGGCTCGTCGGCAGGCGCCGTCAATGCAGCGTACTTCCTCGCGTCGCGAGCGGGTGAGGGTGTGGGCGCATACATCGATCGGCTCCCGGTGAAGCACTTCATCGATCCGGTCCGGATCCGCCCTATCATCGACATCGACTACCTCGTCGACGAGATCCTGACGCACAAGGGTCCACTGGATTCGGCCGCGGTCTTCGACTCGCCGACCGACTTGGTCGTCTTCGTGACCAACGCCACTACCGGCGAGGGCGAACGCTTCCACGTTGGAGACGGTCGCGTACCGCTCATGGAGCTGTTCCGCGCCACGGCCGCCGTGCCGATCGTCTTCGGGCGGGAGGTCGAGATCGACGGGCAGCGGTACTGCGACGGCGGCCTGTTCGATCAGGTCCCGCTACGCGAGGCCGTCAACGATGGGTGCCCCAACATCCTCGTCATTCTCACGCGGCCGCTGGACCACGTCGTGACACGGATGACCCTCGCCGAGCGGCTGTTCATGCGCTCGCTCGCGCGGCTGGTGGGCCACTCGCCCGGCGTCGTGCGCCTTCTGGGGACGGACCGGGTACGGATGCGATGGGTCATGGACGTCGTGTCCGGAAAGGACATCGCGTTGCCGGCCAACGTCTGGGTCATCGCCCCGTCGGACGGAGCAGTGCCGGCCAGGCGTCTGACCCGCTCGAAGCGCCATCTCCGCGCCACGACAGCATCGGCGCGCTCAGACGTACAGCGCGCGCTGGAGCACGGACCCGTGGCCCGGGCGCGCCCGTAGGCGGCGGCGCGGATCGGCGGCAGAGCCGCTACACCCTGCGCTCCCACCGCCGCATGATCGTCTCTTCACGACTGGGACCCACGGCGATGATGGAGACCGGCACCTCAGCGAGGTCCTCGAGGAACGTGATGTAGTCGCGCGCCTGCTTGGGAAGCTCCTCGAAGGTGCGGCAGCGGTCGATGTCGCACTTCCAGCCGGGAAGCTCTTCGTAGATCGGCTTCGCGTGGTGGAAGACGGTCTGGTGGCACGGCAGCTCGTTGTACCGCTTGCCCTCGTACTCGTAGGCAACGCAGACCTTGATGGTGTCGAGCTCGGACAGCACGTCGAGTTTGGTGATGACGAGGTCCGTGAGGCCGTTGACCTGCACCGCGTAGCGGATGATGACCGCGTCGTACCAGCCGCATCGGCGCTGGCGGCCCGTCGTGGTACCGAACTCGCCGCCCTTCTGCGTCAGGTGGTCGCCGATGGAACCGGGCGTGGACGGCAACTCCGTGGGGAACGGCCCCGAACCGACGCGGGTGATGTAGGCCTTCGCGATGCCGAGAACGCGGTCGATCGCCTTGGGGCCCACACCGGCGCCGGTACACGCGCCGCCAGCGGTCGGCGAGCTCGAGGTCACAAAAGGATACGTGCCGTGGTCGAGGTCGAGCAGCGTGCCCTGAGCGCCTTCGAAGAAGACCCGCTTCTCGGTGCGCAGCGCGCGGTTTATGACGTGTGAGGTGTCGGCTATGTGCGGCTTGAGGCGCTCCGCATACACCATGTACTCGTCAACGATCTCGTCGACGGTATAGGTCGGCAGCCCGTAGATCTTCTCGAGCACGTCGTTCTTCTCGACAAGCGCGGCCTCGAGCTTCTTGCGCAGGATGTGGACGTCGGTGAGGTCCTGGACGCGGATCCCCATGCGCGACGCCTTGTCCATGTACGCCGGACCGATGCCGCGCCGCGTGGTGCCGATCTCGTTGCCGCCGAGCCGGCGCTCGCTCGCACCGTCCAGATCGCGGTGGTACGGCATGATCAGGTGCGCGTTGCAGCTGATGAGCAGGCGGCGCGTGGTGAGTCCGTCCGCCTCGAGTTCGTCCATCTCCTGAAGGAGCACCTTCGGGTCGATGACGACGCCGTTGCCGATGACCGGCGTGATGTGCGGATACATGATCCCGCTCGGGATCAGGTGCAGCTTCAGCGTGCGGCCGCCGTGGATGATCGTGTGTCCCGCATTGTTCCCGCCCTGGAACCGAACGACGAGATCCATGTCGTCCGCGAGCAAGTCGGTGATCTTGCCTTTGCCTTCGTCGCCCCACTGGGCGCCAACGAGCACGATGCCGGCCATAGTCGGCCACTCCTTGCATGGTGATCGGTCCCGCGGACACTCTAGCCGCTCCCGGACCGTGCGGCCGCCTGTCAGGCTGCCGGTTAGCGCCGTTCACGGTGCGTGCACCGCGCGCTGCGCGGGCACAGTATGACGGACGCGGCAGCGCTGCGCCAGAGCCGCTGCTGCGACTCGCTGCAGCGCTGCAGCCGACGGAGTTCCCGGGTTGAATCCGAGCGCAAAAGGGGTATGTTAGTGAGCGATAACTACGCAGGGACTCCCGAAGGGCCGGAAGTGCGGATGACGACAGTCGAGGCGTTGACGGCCGCGTGAAGCGACGCAGCCTCGTCATAGGACTGATCGCGGCAGCGGTGGTCGCCGTCGTCGGCATCGGAGTGTATCTCGCCTCCGCCTCAGCGGTCGGGCCCGTCGTTGTCGCGGTGGCAGGGAGCGTGCGCGCCGAGACGTACGTTGTGCGAGCGCCCGTCATAACCCTCCCCTCGCCGGACTATGCAGTCGGGATCACCGTCGCCGGAACGCCGGCTCCCAAGAAGCGTCCGACGGCTGCCGGAGCCCCCATGTCATCCCGCGCACCGGTCGTGTCCGGCTATCTGGCCGAAGTCCTCGTTGCGCAGGGTTCCCGGGTCACCACCGGTCAGGTACTTGCGCGGCTCGACACGACCTTTCTTGACCTCGGCGTAGCAGCGGCGCGGGCAGCCGCCGACAAGGCGCGCGCAGATCTCGAGATCCTCGACCACAATGGCGTCAAACTCTCGGATGCGCGCGCGAAGCTCGTGAAGGGCCGCGACAAACTGACGTCAGTGCGCGCAAGCCTCGCCGCGACGATCACCGTGCTGGTGGCGCGGCGCGCCAGCCTCGAGACGAGCATCGCGGCGATCCAGGCGCTCATCGCGCAGCCCGGTGGTCCGCCGCCCCATGTCCCGCCCTATCCCGTGATCCTCGCCGGTCTGCAGAGTGCGCTCACGGGGCTGAACGTAGGACTCACAGGTGCGAAGGTCGGCCTCGCCACCATCGACAAGAGCCTCGCCAAGATGGCGAAGGGCCTGCGCACGATGGACTCCGCCATGGAACAGATCCTCGGCGCCCACGACCTGCTGGTAGTCAACATCGCTGCGCAGGGAGTGGGCGTCCGACTTGCGGAGGCGCGTCAGGCTCAAGCGACCATCACCTCGCCCGTCAGCGGAGTCGTCACCTTCGCACGACTGGCCGGGACCACGGTCATGGTCGGCGCCCCGCTCGCGAGGGTGCGTCCGGACCGTCCGATCCTCATCGACACGTATCTCACGGCCGAGCAGCTCGCCCTCGTAGCGATCGGCACTCCTGTGACGGTCGACTTCGATTCGAACACACGTGGGCCGCTGACCGGACACATCTCTGTGATCGGCTCAACCGCGGTGGTTCCGCCCACCAGTTTCCCGACCGCGATCGTTCACATGACGCGCGCGGTGCACGTGACGGTCGAGCTCGACGCAGGACAAGCGGCGCCGGCGGGGACTCCGGTGGATCTCGAGATCAGGACCGGGTCCGCCCGATAGGGCGCGACGCCGCGACAAGACGAACAGAACAGGAGCGTCGAAGCAGATGAAGCGCATTCTCACGATAGTCGCCGTGGTCGCCGTGCTGGCCGTCGCCGGCTACTTCGGCTGGACCTACTACACAGGTGCGCAGGCCGCAGCCGCAGCGCTCGGTGGGAGCGGGACGATCGAGTCGGACCGGATCGCGGTTACGCCGCAGACAAGCGGACGCATCCTCACGGCGCCGACCGAGGAGGGTCTGCTCGTCAAGAAGGGCGACGTCCTATACACGCTCGACTCGTCCGTGCTCAAGTTGCAGGTGGAGCAGGCACAGGCCGGCGTGGATGCCGCGAAGGCCAACCTCACCAATGCGAAGAACAAGAGCGGACACACCGACGCCGACGTCGCGTCGGCTCAGGCGCAGCTCGATCAGGCGAGAGTCGCATTCAAGATGGCGCAGACGCAGCTCGGCTACGCCACCATCACCTCCCCGATCGACGGCCTCATCTCCTCGATAGCCGCCAAGGCGGGGGAGAACGCGGCACCTGGTTCGACCCTGGCCATCGTCGGTGACCCGACCAAGCTGACGGTCACGATCTTCATCTCCGAGACGCAGATCGGGAAGGTCCAGCTCGGCCAGTCCGGAACGCTGACGACTGATTCCGCGGGCAAGACCTACCATGGCGAGGTCGCCTTCATCGGTACGCAAGCCGAGTTCACCCCTGCCTCGATCGAGACGAAGGATCAGCGCACCAAGCTCGTGTACCAGGTGAAACTGCGCATCACGGACGCCGACTCGTCGCTCAAGCCCGGCATGCCGGCCGACGTGGTGCTCCAGTGACCGACGGCCCGGCCGCCACGGAGTTCGCGCTCGACGTACGCGACCTGCGCCGGGACTTCCGGCAGGTTCACGCGGTCGACGGCGTGACGATGACGATTCCGCGCGGCGAGGTTTTCGGCCTTGTCGGCCCGGATGGCGCCGGCAAGTCGACGTTCATCCGGATGCTCGCCACCGTGCTCACGCCCACGAGCGGCGACGCACTCGTGTTCGGTCACTCGGTCGTGCGCGACGCTCACCGCGTCAAACCGCGGATCGGCTACATGTCGCAGGCCTTCTCGCTCTACGGCGACCTGACCGTGCAGGAGAACCTCGACTTCTTCGCGGAGCTGCGCGGCGTGCCGCGCGGGGACATGGCCTCCCGATCGGAGCGGCTCCTCGAGTTCTCGGGGCTGACGGAGTTCCGGAAGCGGCAGGCGCAGTTCCTCTCGGGAGGCATGAAGCAGAAGCTCGCGCTCGCGGCGACACTCATCTCCGAACCCGACCTGCTCTTCCTCGACGAGCCGACCACCGGGGTCGACCCCGTCTCGCGACGAGAGTTCTGGCGCATCATCTCGGGACTGCACCAGCAGGGCATCACGGTCTTCGTGGCCACTCCATACATGGACGAGGCCGACCGCTGCGACGAGATCGCGTTCATGGCCCAGGGCCGCATCATCCTGCGGGACACCCCCGCAGGCATGAAGAAGCGGGTCCCGGGCAGGGTCGTCGAGGTCACGGTGGACGACTACCGCGCGGCGATGCCGCTGCTCCGGCCGCTGCCGTATGTGAAGAGCATCGAGGTGTCCGGGGAGCGACTCCGCGTGCTCGTCGACTGCAGCGACGGCATCTCGTGCGAACAGGAGATGGGAGCGCTGCTGACCGCCGGCGGACTCCTCGTCGAGCGCGTCGCCCCTGCGGCGACCGACCTCGAGATGGCCTTCGCGACGCTGATCCCGACCATCGACAGCAACGACGACGCGAAGCCCGCGACGGAGGCCGTCGCATGAGACGCATCCTCGCGATCGCGCGAAAGGAATTCCTCCACATCATCCGGGACCGCCGGACGCTCATCGCGGTGCTCGCGATGCCGCTACTCCAGCTGTTCCTGTTCGCGTATGCGGTTTCTTTCGACGTCAAGGACATCCCCACCGCGGTGCTCGACCAGGACCAGTCGGCCTTCAGCCGCCAGTACATCAGCACGCTGCAGCAGTCCAACTACTTCAAGATCACGCAGAATCTCGGCTCCGAGGCGCAAGTCGACGGTGTCTTCGCGCGCAGTGAGGATGTCGCAGTGGTCATCCTGCCGCCGGGTTTCGGCGACGCGATCGCGGCGGGGCGGCCGGGGCCCGTACAGGTGCTCATCGACGGCGCCGAACCGAACTCCGCTCAGCTTGGACAGGCATATGCGACCGGGCTCTCGCGCGTCTTCGGCTTCGGAGTCACGCTCGATCAGGCCGAGGTCAAGGGCCGGACCGCTTCGGTGGGCGGCCTCTCAGCCCGGACAAGGGTCTGGTACAACCCCGAGGGCAGCTCCTCGGCGTTCCTCGTCCCCGGACTGATCGTGCTGCTCATCACCATCACGACCGTTCAGCAGACAGCGAACACCTTGGTACGTGAGAAGGAACAGGGCACCTACGAACAGCTCGTCGTCTCGCCCATCCGCCGCATCGAGCTGATGTTGGGCAAGGTGACGCCTTGGGCACTGATCGCAGCACTCCAGGTCGTGGTCATCTCGGCCATCGGACTGCTCGTCTTCCGTATCCCGTTCCGCGGCTCGGTGCTGCTCTTCGCCGTCTCCAGCGTGCTGTTCGTGCTGTGCGCGCTCGGACTCGGGCTGCTCGTCTCGGCCCGGTCCTCCTCGATCGAGACGGCGAATCAAATGGCGATGATGATCAGCTTCCTGCCGGCTTTCATGCTGTCCGGGTTCGTCTTCCCGCTGTCCAGCATCCCGCCGGTGCTGCAATTCGTCTCGTACCTCTTCCCGGCGCGCTATTTCATGGTCATCACCCGCACCATCTTCCTCAAGGGCGGCGGTCTCGACGTGCTGTGGCCCGAGGTGCTGGCACTCGCCGTCTATGCGGTCGTGATGCTCGTCTTGTCGTCTTTGCTGTACCGAGAGAGGGCGTGACGGGGCAATGTCTTTCAGGCGCATACGGCTTCTCATGTGGAAGGAGTTCACGCAGCTACTGCGCGACCGTTCCATGATCCCGCTCATCTTCCTTCTTCCGGTCATTCAGCTGGTGATGTTCGGCTACGTCATCGGTACCGACGTGAAGGACCTGCGCACCGCCATCCTCGATCAGGACAGTTCGAGTGCCTCCGTTCGCGTGATCGACGCGTTCACGAGCTCTGGTTACTTCATCGACGTCGCCCGTCCCGCCGACGAGGCGGCTGTCCAGAAGACGCTCGACGGCAACATCGCCCAGGTGGCGATCACCATCCCGAGAGGTTTCTCCGACTCGGTCGCGCGCGGTGAGGCGGCACAGATATCGGTCATCGTCGACGGATCGGACGCCAAGACCGCATCTGTCGCGCAGGGCTACGCGGGAACGATCGTCGCGAATCTGAGCAACACGCTTTATCCGCAGCCGAACACCAAACCGGGCGCTTCCACCGCGGTAGGCGTCGATGCGCAGGTCCGCGTCCTGTTCAACCCGACCATGCGGGCGGTCAACACGATGGTCCCGGCTCTGCTCGCGTTCATCCTCATGATGTCGACCCAGAACCTCATGAGCCAATCGATCGTGAAGGAACGCGAGCGGGGAACGCTCGAGCAGCTCTTCGTGACGCCCATCGGGCGCGCAGAGTACCTGCTCGGGAAGCTGCTGCCCTACGTGGCCGTCGCGATCGTGCAGGTCTTGCTCGTCTTCACCGTGGGGACCCTGTGGTTCAAAGTCCCGTTCTCCGGCTCCGTGGCCGTCCTTGCAGTCGGTCTCGGTCTGTTCATGATCACGGCGCTGGGACAGGGGATGCTCGTTTCGCTCATGTCGCGGACGAGATATCAGGCGCAGCAGGCGGGCACCTTCCTGATGGTGCCCTCGATGATGCTGTCCGGCTTCGTATTCCCCCTGAGCTCCATGCCGGCGATCCTCCTGCCGCTGACCTACCTCATCCCGCTTCGCTACATCCTCGTCATCGTCCGATCGAACTTCGTGAAGGGCTCCGACTTCATCGCGCTGTGGCCTCAGTTCCTCGCGATGGTCGTGTTCTCGATCGCCATCTTCGGGTTCGGCCTGTCCCGCTTCCAGAAACGACTGAACGACTAGAGAGGCACCACGCCTGATGCGCATGCCGTGGCACCCCAAAGAGCCCGCGTACGTCGTCCCGGAGGGCCCGGGACCGTCCGACGACGTCATCGTGGTCTCCGGGCTGCGAAAGGCGTTCGGCGACTTCGTGGCCGTGAACGGCGTGGACTTCACCGTCAAGCGCGGTGAGATCTTCGGCTTCCTGGGGCCGAACGGCTCAGGCAAGACGACGATGATCCGAATGCTGTGCGGCGTGATCGAGCCGTCGGGGGGCAGCGCAACCGTGATGGGGTACGACGTCTCGAGCCAGGCCGAGCAGGTACGCGCGAACATCGGCTATATGTCGCAGAAGTTCTCGCTGTTCCAGGACCTCACGGTGGATGAGAACCTCAAGTTCTACGCCGGGATCTACGGATTGACGAGCGAGAAGTTCGCGCAGCGGCGAGACTACATCCTCGACATGGCGGACCTTCGGGGCCGAGAGAAGGAGCTCACCGGCAACCTCTCGGTCGGCTGGAAGCAGCGCCTTGCGCTGGGCTGCGCGACTATCCACGAGCCGAAGCTGATCTTCCTGGACGAGCCGACCTCGGGAGTGGACCCGACCGCCCGCCGTCAGTTCTGGGACCTGCTCAACGACCTGGCGCACGACGGGGTGACGCTGTTCGTGACGACGCACTACATGGACGAAGCGACGCACTGCAACCGGCTCGCGTTCATCTACCGCGGCATGATCATCGCCGACGGCACGCCCCAGCAGGTCAAGGCGGACCTGAGTGCCGACACCATCCTCCAGATCGAGGTGGACCGCGGCGAAGACGCGCTGGTGGCGCTCGAGAAGCTTCCGCTGGTTGAGGAGGCATACATGCAGGGCGCGCTCGTCCACGTGAACCTGGGTCGGAACTCGGAACGCGAGGCGGGCCTTTCGGCATACCTGCTCGATCGCGGGTTCACGGTCTCCCGGATCGAGCGGGTGGAGCCGACGCTCGAGGATGCGTTCGTGCACCTCGTGACGAAGCAGGGCGGGCGGGCATGAGCTCCACGCACAGCGGTGCGGTCCTTAGACCCGGCCCCTTCTTCACCGGATTCGTACCCGGCCGACGAGGCGAGATCCTCGATGCAGCGCTCGCCGTCTTCGCTGAGAAGGGCTATGAGTGCGGGACCATGCGCCAGATCGCGACCCGGCTGGGCCTGACAGAGCCCGCACTGTACCGCCACTACGCCGGCAAAGAGGCCCTGTTCGAGGATCTCATCTCCGCGGCGGGCGACCATCTGATCTCCATGATCGGGCCGGCTCTCGAGACCTTCGATCCTGCAAGGCTGCACGACTCGCTTCTCATGCTGATCGAGGTGCGACGACGGCACGTGCCGCACGGCGACAACGTGAAACCGATCATGCGGACGCTGTTCACGTCGGCGCCGCACAACGCGGCGTTTCGTGAGGGCTTCCAAACCCATCTGGGCCGGCCGCTGCTCGCCCGGCTCGAGACCTTCATCCCACGAGTCGACGCCTACTACGGAATCGAGCGGACACCCGAGGAGCTTGGCTCGAAGGTGCGCGCGTTCGTCAGCCTATTCATCGGCTACTTCATGACGGGGATGCTGCTCGATCTTCCCGATGACGACGAGGCGACCGTCGAGGCGCTCTTCACTGTCATGGGATGGGGCGCGCAGGACTAGTCCTGCTCCCGGCCTTCCTGATGACGCGGCTTGCTCGCGCAGATCGCCAGCGCCGGTCCGTTCGGATGGTCGGGCTGCTCGAAGCCCGTGACGATCTGCGTGAACCCGAACCGGGCCAGCGCCTCCATGATGCCGTCGCGCGTCAGCCACGTGCTGACCGGCTGCGGCCCGCCGCAGAAACCGGCCCACCGAAGCGCCCTCCGATACGACTGCGTGGAGCACTCGTAGTGGAACCCGTCGTGTTCCACCGAACGCAAGGGGCCGAGCTTGCGTCTCAGGTCCGCTCTGCCCCGCACGACATCCGCGTCGTAGTAGTGCGTCCAGATGAAGGCCTGATCGGCGGCCGCGGCCAGCTGCTCGAGGAGCGCTACCGGGTCCTGCATGTGATAGAGCACGCCGGAAGCGAAGACGACGTCGTGAGGCGCAATGTCCTCTCGAAGATAGGACATGAAGTCCCCCAGCCTGAACTCGACACGATCGAGGCCGAGCACATCCTTGATGCACAGGCACTTCAGGAACGCGCGGGTGTTCGCTTCGATCGCCATGACCTCGCAAGCGCCGGCCTTCTGCAGCATGTAGGAGTGTCCGCCTTCGAGCGGACCGAGTTCGAGGATGCGCCGGCCGCGAAACGCTCCGAGGTTCTGTTCCGCCCACGTCACGCGATCGTCCTCGAACAGCGCCGAGGTCCCCGGCCGCGTTCGCAGTCCCAGACTGTCCGGGAGCTTCGAGGACCATTCGCCGTCGAAGATGTCCAGGACGTTCTGCGGGCTCGGGCTCTTCATGACGTACTCGTCGAGAACGCGCACCGCGCTCCCCTCCCAGATAGCGAAGTCGGTGGCCCGTCGCGCTGCGCGGGACCGGGCAACAGCCTAGAGCGGTGGCCCGTCGTCGCCCGCGACCGGCCGCGCCGCGCCGCCGATGGCAGCGGCGCGTGGCGGGTTGACGAAGCGCATATACGCCTCGTGGTAGACGAGTTGCACGGTGTCCGTCGGTCCGTTGCGGTGCTTGGCGACGATGATCTCGGCAAGCCCCTTCGGCGGGATGTGTCCGCGCGCGCGATCGTCGTCCGCGCCCGGATCGTCGCGTTTGTAGGTGTCGCGATGGATGAACATGACGACGTCCGCGTCCTGTTCGATGGCGCCCGACTCGCGCAGGTCGGAGAGCATCGGGCGCTTATCCGCGCGCTGCTCTACGGCGCGCGAGAGCTGGGACAACGCGACGACCGGGATGTCGAGCTCCTTGGCCAGTATCTTGAGACCGCGCGAGATCTCGGAGATCTCCACCTGGCGGTTCTCGCTGCGCTTGTTCTGGGGCTGCATCAGCTGCAGATAGTCGACGATGAGCAGGCCGGGCTTGCCGCCACGGAACATTCGGCGGGCCTTCGCACGCAACTCCATGATCGAGAGGGCGGGGGTGTCGTCCACGCGCAGATCGCACGTGTCGAGGCGGCCCATCGCCTGCATGATGGGTTCCCAGTCGCTGTCCGACAGGCGCCCTGTGCGCAGCTTCTGTCCGTCCACCCGCGACTCCGAAGACATGATTCGCATGACGAGCTGCTCGGCTGACATCTCGAGGGAGAAGACCCCGACCGTGACACCTTTGAGCGCGGCGTTGACGGCGAGGTTGAGGGCCAGCGCGGTCTTGCCGACCGACGGCCGTGCTGCGATGACGATCAGGTCGGCGCGGTGCAGGCCTGCGAGGACCTTGTCCAGGTCCGGCCAGCCGGTGCTCACGCCCGTGAGGTGCTCCTGATTGCCGTAGAGCTCTTCGAGCTTGCGCCAGCCCTCTTTAAGGAGGGCGTCGATCGGCTTGAACGTGGTCTCGACGCGCGCGTTCGTGACGTCGAAGATCTCCTTCTCCGCCTGCTCGACCACGGCGTCGATGTCATCCGGTGCCTCGTAGCCGAGTGCGGCGATCCGTGTGGAGGCTAGGATCAACCGCCGCAAGATCGACATGCGCTTGACGATCTCCGCGTACTGACCGGCGTTGCCGGCGAGCGGGACCGTGTTCACGACATCGAGAAGGTAGGTCTTGCCGCCGATCTGCTCGAGTTCGCCGGTCGACTCCAGACGCGCGGCGACGGTCACGACGTCGCACGGCTCGCCCTTCGAGAACAGCGCGCCGATCGCCTGGAAGATCCGTGCGTGCGCCTGACGGTAGAAGTCGTCGGGCTTGGTCTTCTCGAGGCCCACGGCGGTCGCTTCGGCAGACAGCAGCATGGCGCCAAGAAGTGACTTCTCGGCATCGAGGTCATGCGGAGGCACGCGGTCGGCCGACCACATCGGGCCCGGATCGCTCTTGCGGGACCTGTCGTCCGCCACTTGTCGCCCCCCTGCTCTCTTGCCCTGTTCCGCCCACACGATGCTGCCTACCGGCTGTCGCACGGAACGCGCGCGGTAGCGCGTCCGCCCCCGAAGGGGCGGGCGCGCTACTCCGCTACGTCGGCTTCCGGATCCATATCGTCGGCCTCATCGGCGACAGCCTCATCGGCTTCGACGATCTCTTCGGCGACGGCCTCGTCGGCTGCCACCTCGACCGGCGCGGCTGCGGCGGCAGCCTCTGCCTCCGCGACCTGGGCCGCGGCACCTTCGCCCACGACCTTGACCGTGACGCTCGCCTTGACGTCACCGAAGACGCTCACGACGACGACGTGGTCGCCGGCGAGCTTGATCGGGCGGGTCAGGTTCATACGCTTGTGGTCCACGTCCACGCCGAGCTGGGCCGCGATCGCTTCTTCGACCATCAGGCCGGTGACCGATCCGAACAGCTTGCCGTCGACGCCGGCCTTCGCCTCTATGATGACGGACTTGCCGTCGATCGATGCGGCGACCGCTTCAGCGTCGCCCATACGCGTGGCGTTGCGCTTGCGGATGTTGCTCATGCGCGAATCGAGCTGCTTGACGTTGCCCGAGGTGGCCTCGATCGCCATCTTGCGGGGCATCAGGTAGTTCACGGCGTAGCCACGTGCGACATCGACGATATCGCCCTCGTGGCCCTTGCCCTTCACCTCAGCGGTGAGGATGACCTTCATGTAGTCACTCCTTCGTCTGCCGCTCCGATGGGATTTGGGCCATCGGGCGCGGCGCGTCCTTCACTCTATACCGGCCGGTCCGCGCCCTGATGGCGCCTCGCCGTGCCGATCCTTTCCGTCCACAGCCCGCTCAATGGAGCATGCTGCGGTTTCCACACCTTCCACAACTTCGCCCGCCTTGCGACGAGCGGCCTGCTTGCGCGACCGAACGGTCACGCCCGTGCTACAACGCAGTCACCGTCGGGGTGCCGCCGGCGCGAGGGACTTTGCGCAGGTTGGCGAACAGATCGACCGCGCCGACAAGAGAGACCGACGGAATGAACAACTCCGTCAGACAGAGCAGCGCCAGACCGATGATCCTGGTCAGACGCCCTGCGTTCATCCGACGGTAGAGCGCGGCAAAGACCGCAGCACCCTGGAGGAACAGCAGCGGTCGGATGACCATCAGCGTGTTCTGCCCTACCGAGGAGACCAACACCGGGGCCTGCGCCCAGAGCGTGCCGAGAGCGGTCAGGCCGAGTCCGAGGATCATCGGCCACACGACGTGGAAGCTCAGGTCGAGATCGGCGAGGGCCCCGTAGCTTCGGACGGGCTGGGCGAGCGAACGCCCTGCACGCGCCACGAACGGGATGCTGACCGCGGCACTGAACGCCATCGTGTAGAACGCGTTCGCCGGCCAGGTCTCCGCGAAGGTCCTGATCAACGTATCGGACGCCGTCTTGAGCGCGACCGGGTCGACCGTACGGCTGGTCGCCGTCGAGGTCATGAAGCTCCCCAACAACTCCCTCGAGATCGCCAACGTCTGATCACCGATCGGGGCGACCAGGAAGGCAACTGTGGTCACGAGCGCCACGCCCAGTGCCACGTTCAGCGCCGGATAGCGCCGGAGCATCTCCGCGGCCACAGGGCCGATCGCGAGCAGTGCAACGGCGACGAACAGGCCGTCGAGAACACCGGTGCCGAGCAGGGAGGGCCCGAAGACCGCCACCACCGCGCTCACGGTGAGCGCGAGGGCCGCAGCGGTCGCTGGGCCGAAGCGGTAGGTCACCCAGCCGAGCGCGAAACCCGCCAGTGGGAATCCCACGTAGGGGAGCGCGAGCACGAGGAAGCCCGCCGCCATGGTGGCGACGCTCAGGAGCGCGAGGTTCCTCATATCGGTCGGGGTGAACTGCACTTCTAGCCCCTGCGTCCCCGGCCCTCGACTTTGGTGCTGATGACCGGAACCACGTACGGAAGTAGCGCCATCTCGCGAGCGCGCTTCACGGCCACCGACATCACGTGCTGGTGCTGCGCGCAGTTGCCGGTGACGCGGCGCGGCTTGATCTTGCCACGGTCGGTCACGAACTTGCGGAGCATCTGTGAGTCCTTGTAGTCGATGAACTCCGTGTGGTCCTTGCAGAACTGGCAGTACTTACGCTTGGGCTTGCGGCTGTACTCGCTCATGTGTGTCCTTGCCTCCTTCCCTCGTCCCGCTCGTGGTCACGAGTTGAGATCGAGGTGTTTCAGTTGGTCGTCCGCGAGGCGGGAGGGTACCGCCTGCGCGACCGCTTCGGGTCTTCGTGGTGCCTAGAACGGGATGTCCTCGCCGTCGAACTCATCGGCGGCTGCGGACTCCGGTGCGGACGATGAGACGGCGCGCGGAGCGCCGGCACCGTCGCCGCGACCGCCCAGAAGCTCGATGTCGTCTGCGACGACCTCCAGGCTGCTGCGCTTCTCGCCTGCTGCGGACTCCCACTCGTGCCAGCGGAGCTTGCCCTCGACGGCTATCTGCTTCCCCTTGGAAAGGAAGCGCGACACCGCTTCACCGCGTGAACCGAACATGGTCACGTCGATGAAGTTCGGGGAGTCTTCCCACTGGCCGGTGGTCGCGTTCTTGCGGCGGTCGTTGACGGCGAGGCGCATCTTGACGATGGCCATACCGCCAGCGGTCTGCTTCAGTTCCGCGTCCTTGGTCAGGTTGCCCGTAAGGACCACCCTATTGATGCTCATGTGAGATCACACCTTTTCTCATGCGTGGTTGCCACGGGGACGTATCAGGCCCCCGCCCCTTGACGCTTCACTCGATGTCGTCACGACGGACGATCATGAAGCGTGCAACGGGGTCTGTGATGTGGAGCACGCGATCGAGCTCGGCGACGGATTCCGGAGATGCATGGAAATGCACAACGGTGTAGGCGCCGTCGGTCAGCCCGTTGACCTCATAGGCCAAACGGCGCTTGCCCCAGTCTTCCGAGGAGTCCACCACGCCACCCTGGCTGGTGATGACGCCGCTCGCTTTGGCGACGACGGCTGCGTGCGCCTCTTCGTCGAGCGAGGGGTCGATGAGAAGCATGACTTCGTAAGCCTTCATTTGTTTCACCTCCCATGGACAGTTTGGCCCCGGGACTGTGAAGGCAGCGGCCCGGAGCAGGAAATGAGCCTCCGAAGTGTAGCAGGGGGGCGCGTGCTCCACAACACGTACTCTCGCCCACCGCTCTGACACTCCGGCATCCCTTCAGGTCTGTCACGAACGATCGCGCGGGACGGGGACGGGCGCGGCCTGCGCGGCCGCCTTGCGTGCAGCGCGCAACACCGGCAGGACGCACGCGCCGGCAAGCAGGACGAGTCCCACGCGCACCCCGATCGCCAGCGCCGACTCCCGACCGGCAGCCAGATCGGCCTCGGCGCGGTCGAGATCGAACACCGCGGGTTCGGCAACCCGCTCGACGCGCGCGAGGGGCGACACAAGGGCGAGCGTCGCGGCTGCACCCTGTGTGGCGACTCGTAGCGCGTCCGCGATGCTGGCCGATGAAGCGGGTGCGGGAGCGTATCCGGGCTGAGGGACCGGCGCGAATCCCGGAACCGGTGCGCGCCCGGGGAGGTGGTCGGGTGCCACGGGTCGCGGCGCGGGCGAGGGCATCGGTGCAGGGGGCGTCGGGAGCGGGGTCGCGCCGGCCGGCTTGAGGAACGTAGCCGGGTCGAGCGCGGCGCTGCCGCGCTTCACTCCGAGGTGGATGTGCGACACCGAGGACGAGCCGTCACCGTCCGCGGCGACGGCGCCGACCAAAGCCCCCTCCGGGAGGTCCTGACCCCGCGACACGCTCACCGAAGCGAGCGGAAGGTACGTCACCCGAAGGTCACCGGCGACGAGCACCGTCACAGCGTATGCGCGCTGGCCCTCGCCTGCAGGCACGAGCCCCGCGAACACGACCTCTCCGCCGGCGCAGGCGCGCACGAGCGCGCCCGCGGGCGCACGGAGATCGAGGCCCCCGTGGGTGCAGGTGCGCGACCGGGAGTCGACCCAAGTCCGACCGTATTCCAGCGCGACGGCGCCATCGACCGGGCGCGGCCAGGACCCGGTAGCGGCGGCTCTAATAGGAGCCGAGAACACGAAGACCGCCAGTACCGCCGTGCAGACCGCCACGCGTTTCAATCGGAGCATGAAGAGACCGCCCGTCATTCCTTCGCGCGCCGGAGGGAGGGGCGGTCACGCAGTTTCGTCGTTGTCACATCCATTCCACACCACAGGTGTGACACGCACCCGACCGGAGGCTTACCACCCCCCGACGCACGAGGACCGCTCCTTGAGCAAGGAACGGTCCTCATCAAATGTTGCCTGGAGCGGGCGACGGGGCTCGAACCCGCAACATCCAGCTTGGGAAGCTGACGCTCTACCATTGAGCTACGCCCGCACTCCGCCGGCAGACGCCCGGCGGCGCAGCGATTGTACCCGCGACCCGCCTTGCCGGGCAAACCCCGCAGTGGCGGATCGGCCTAGATGCCCCGGTGCGGAGAGATTCGGTTCCGTGTCACGCGGTCGAGACGCCACAGGCCGACTGCGATGGCGATCAGCGCGAGAGCCAGCCAAACCTTCCAAGGCTGCACCGGATCGTCAACCACGTGCCCGGCCCGCAGTATTCGCAGGCCGGTGGCATGGATGTCCATGTCACCGCCGTGCTCCTTGCATGCGGCGTTGAACACGCCCTCGATCTCGACGATCGACCCTTCGTGCTTGTAGTCGCCGTAGGTGTCTATCTGCTTCGTGAGGTCTGCCGAGATCCAAACCGCCATGCCGCTGTTGTAGCCTCCGAGCTTCGCGCCCTCTTCGACGTTGCGCTCCATATAGGCGTCGTCATTGAGATGGATCCATGCGTAGGAGTCACGGACCATGACCTCGCCGATGGCCTCACCGTGGAACGTGACCGTCTTGCCGTTCCAGAAGAGGCCCTTGGTGATGTCCCCTGGGACGTTCATCTTGTTGACGAGTTCCGTGCTGTCGGGATTGTTCTTCGGGATCGGCGCCTCAGCGGCCACCGCAGGTGCGGCGGCCAGCGCGAAGAGCGCCGCGAGAAGAAGCATGCTCGGGAAGAACCGGTTGCGCATGATCACTTGCCCCTCACCACCGCGACGCCATAGCCGATCAGGGCGAACACACTCATGAACTCGAGACGGCCCAGCCACATGCCGAGGGTGTAAACGACCTTGAGTAGGTCAGGCATGTTCGGCTGCGTTATTCCGCACGACAGACCGGTATTCGATGCTGCCGAGACCATCTCGAACGCCGCCTGCTCCAGCGGATAGCCGTACATGGCGCCGACGATCGCACCGATGCCGTACAGCGTCAGATAGGCGATCGTCACGGTCATCACACCGCGCACCAGGCCGTCATCGAGCCACGTGTCGCGGATGTGGTGGTACTTCTCCATGATCACCGACGACTCCGGCGAGATCATGCGCCGCACATCCTGCACGAGCGCCTTGCTGATGACCCCCATCCGGATGCCCTTGATGCCGCCGCCCGTCGAGGCGGCCGAGGCGCCGATCGCCATCGCGACGGTTGTAACGATGAGTCCGATCGGGCCCCACTGAGTGACGAACGACCGGGCGTAGATGGTTGAGAAACCGGTCGTGGTGTGGCCGGATACCAGCTGGTAGAAGACTTTGCGGAACAGCGACATCGCATCCGGGTAGATGTTGGCCTGCGCGAGGAAGAACGTCGCGACCAGCGTGGTGATCGAGAGCGTGACGAAGAACGAGATCGTCTCTACGTTCTTGCGTATCTCTTCACGCTTGCCTGTCCACATAGCCCAGTGCAGTGCGAAGTTGAAGGAACCGGCGATCATGATGACGATGCAGATGACCTCGTAGCCGATGTCGTGGAACCAGAACGTGTTGTACGACTGGGGCGCGAACCCGCCGGTCGACCACGCTCCCATGAACACCCACAGCCCGTGGAAGAACGCGCGGACCGGGCCCTGGCCCAGCTGCATACCGCGGAACCCGAGGAACAGGGTCCCGATGCCGAGCCAGGTCAGCGAGACGAGCCAGATGGCGCGCGCGGTCTGGATGACGTTCGGCAGGAGCCGCTCGTCCTTGCCCTCGCCGACGTACACCTTGTAGGCACCCGCGGTCGCCTTGAACAGGAACGTGAGCGCTATGACGACGATGCCCTGACCTCCTGCGTAGGTGAGCAGGTGGCGCCACATGTTGAGACCATTGGATACGTGATCGAGGTCCTGCAACAGGTAGAGGCCGGTCGTCGTATAGCCGCTCATCACGTCGAACAGAGTGTCGAGGTAGCTTCCCGCGTGTCCCGACAGCAGCGCCGGAAGCGCTCCCAGCGCCGTGGCGAAGAACCACGACCCGGAGGCGACCACGAGGCCGTGGCTCCAGGACAGGTCCTTCTGTGTCCGGCACAAGGCCTGCGTCCCGAAGCCGAAGATCATGCACGCGGAGATCGCGACGATGAAGTCGACCGCGGTGTCCCACTCGGCGAACGCGATCGAGGTCAGAAGCGGGATGCACATCAGCAGGCCGACGCCGACGATGACCTTGCCGGTGTACTTGCCGATGACGAGATGGTCTTCCTTGCGCGGCCTGACGATCACTTGAACACCGCCATCGCTATGACGGCGGCGATGTAGGCCCCGAGCGTGAACACGAGGATCCACAGCGACTCATGGATGATGCCGAGAGCGTATCCGATGATCTCCTGACGGCGCGTCGCCACGACGCGAGGCATCTCGGCCATCGCGCTACATCCCCGTCAGCGCGCGCTTGAGCGCCGCTTCGTGCTGGACCGCGGTGAACGCGACGACGACGTCGCCGGCTTCAAGCTTCGTGTCGCCGTGGACGGTGATGACGTCCTCACCGCGGACGATGGCGAACAGCACGCAGTCGATCGGCAGGTTGAGCTCGGCGACCTTCTTCTCGCACACCACGCACCGGTCCGTGGGAAGCTCGATCTCGACGACAGCCATGTTGCCCTTCCGCAGGCTCGCGAGCGTGCGGATGTCGCCGATCGTGGTCTCTTCCTCGATCATGCGAGCGATGATCGTCGTGGATGAGATCGCCTCGACGCCGAGCGCCGTGAAGATGTGCTGGTTCTTGGGGTTGTTGACGCGCGAGACGGCGCGGGGGACCCCGAACGCGGTCTTGGCCAACTGGCAGCTGACGAGGTTGTCGTCGTCGTCGCCCGTGACGGCCGCGAAGACGTCAGCATGCCCGACGCCCGCGTCCTCCTGGAACTGCACGTCGCACCCGTCGCCGAGAATGATGAGCGGAGCGCCGGGGAGCTCGGTGGCGAGCTTCTCGGCGACTTCGGAACGCTTCTCTATGAGCGCGACCTGGTGACCGCGATCGAGCAGGGTTCGAGCGAGGAAGCTGGCGACCTTGCCGCCGCCGTTGATGACGATGAACACTTCTCTCAGCCCTCCATGTAACGTTCGATGCGGGAGAATCCCTCTTCCTTGACCGCGCCGACCACCACGTCGCCGGGCTGCAGCATCGTGTCGGGCTGCGGGATGAAGGTGACATTGCCACGCGAAAGAACCGCGACGCGGAACTGATGCTCGATCTCGATGTCGCGGACGCGCTTGTTCGCGACACCGGGGCCGGCCTTGAACTCGATGACCTCGACGTCGCCGATGATCTGGACGTGGTGGCCGTGGCCCGCCTCGATCTTCTCGAGCAGCTTCTCGGCCACGAGGGTGGTGCCGCAGACGTAGTCCATGTCGAGCTGCTGATAGGTGCGCTCGCGCTGCGGGTTGTAGAGGCGGGCGACCACATGACGCACGCTGAAGATCTTGCGCGCCACTTCCGCCGCCATGAGGTTGGTGTTGTCGAGGTCGGTGACCGCGGCGAAGACATCCGCCTCGCGGATCCCCGCCTCGATCAGGACGTCCTCGTCGAAGCCGAGCCCCTTGACCGTGACCCCGTTGAAGGTCGAACCCAGGCGACGGAACGCGTCCTCGTCGCGGTCGATGACCGTGACGTTGTGCCCTTCGACCGAAAGCATCGTGGCCAACTGCGAGCCGACCCGGCCGCATCCGACGACGATCGCGTTCATACGCTGCCCCATCCCTGATGACCATGTGATCGTACCGGGCTACACAAGTCCTACACGCTACCCCCGCAAGCGAAAAGCGGTCAATCCGATGGAGAGTTAAGAATCCGTGTAGACCCCGGGCTCCCTCACAAAGCGAGAGCCGGCCCGCTAGCGCGGTCCGGCTCTCGCTTTGAAACAGCGGCGCTCACAGTGCGCCGCGGGATGTAGAACTACGCGCCGATCTTGAACATCTTGGTGCCGCAGGACGGGCAGATGCCCTGGGTCGCCGGGCGACCGTTCTTCATGGTGATCGCGACGGGATCCTTCATCTCTTTCTTGGCCTTGCACTTCACGCAGTAGCCCTCTTTGCCTGCCATTCTAGAGCCCACCTCCTCATCGATTGCTGTCACTCGGTCCGTGCCGCTCGTAGGAACTGAGCGATCCTTACCGGTCGACGCACGCAACTCAGGTGCGCCCCCTGCACTACTTTACACATTGTTCGCCGTTCGTGAAGCGAAAAACCGTGCTTGCGTCGAACGAGACATCCGCGAGGCGAGCAGCAGCGCGGACGCACCGACGATCACGAGCAGGGCCCAGGCCGCACCCGAGGCGATCCAGAACCTCTCCGGGAAGAGCCGGATGAGCAGAGAATCGACCGGGAAGGTCCACGTGCCGCTCTTGAAGAAGAGACTGTGGAACCCGGCGAACAGGGACGAGAAGTCGCTCACTGCGGCAACACCGGCCACAACGACAAGGAGGCCACACAGCAGTGCTCCCGCGCGCATGCCGGCTCTCAGGCGGTCGATACGGCCACGCATGACACAGAATGCCGTGTAGGCCGCCAGAAGCAGTGCGGCGATCCCTGTGGCGAACCTGGCACCCGCAAGGACGGTGCGAACGTCCACCAAGTGGCTGACGGCGGAGGCATCGAAAGCGGGCTGTCCCCGCCACGTGGACGGCAACGGGTCGGACTCCCGATCGGCCACGAACGAGCGGACCTGAGCTGATATAGCGAGGACGTCGGTGGGCGGGAGCCCCGCCGACTGTGAGACGCCCAGCGCCTGACTCGCTGCTGAGGTGTAGACGGGGAAGGTCAGAGCGAGTACCGCAGACCCGATCACGAGCGCCGCCCAGACACACCCGGCCAGCCCGATCTCGACTCGTCTCTTCAACCTGGAATCCGCCGAACTGCCGGGCTCGGTCGCCGTCACGCTCACGCGGACTCCGCATCCGGGCGCCCGACGACTACCCGGTTTCCGCCCTTGGCCGCGGCTTCCACGAGTGCGGCGTCAGCGGCACTGAGCAGCTCGGCAGCGGTGCGTCCGTCGCGCGGGTACGAGGCCACTCCGACGCTCACCGACACCGAACGATCCTCGTCGAGGAGCGCCGCTACCTGGGCACGAAGCCGCTCCGCCAGGGGAACCGCCTCGCCCGTCGGCGCCGTCGCCTCTTCGGGCACGATGAGTGCGAACTCCTCGCCGCCATACCTTCCGGCAACCACCAGACTGGGCTCGCTGCCGTCGGTGCCGGACACGCGTCGCAGTTCGTCGGCGATCAGATCGATCATGCGATTGCCGGCATCCGTGCCGAACAGCTCGTTGAAGTTGGCGAAGCGGTCGATGTCCGAAAGGACCACGGATACTCCCCGTCGGAACCGCTTCGCGCGCTCGATCTCGATCGCGAGCTCGCGGCGGACGAACGCGCGGTCGTAGAGCCCGGTGCGCATGTCCCGCGTGGACTGCTCGACCAGTGCGGCGTTCCGTTCACGCATGGCGCCGACGAACATCTCGCCGACGGTGGCCGTTCCGAGCAGCACCGTCACGGTCCAGAGCGCGCGGACCATCACGTAGCTTCCGTTCGCCTGAAGGTCGTTGTGCACGAACGGCATGCCGACGTGCGGCAGGATCCCCAGCCACACGAGGCCGATGACGCCAACATACGCAGCGGCGGCGGCGCCTGCGACCAACCACACCTCACGGCGAGTGGGCAGGATGAGCGCCGCCTCGAGAACGAAGAGGAAGTACATCGCATCGAACCACGAGTAGACGCCACCCGAGTGGTAGACGAGAACGGTGACGACGGCGATGTCGAGGAGCAGCTGTCCGGAGTTGAACAGGGCGAGGTTGCCGAACCGGCGATAGGTGCGCTGGTAGTAGGTGTTGTAGACGAGCACGAACATGAGCGCGATCGCCGGGATCGTCATCTGGGGCAGTAGCCGTGAGGCCTGCCCCGCGAGCGTGTAGATACCGGCCCCAAGAGCCGAGAATATGATGATCGCCCCCACGATCGCCCAGCGCAGACGGATCACCAGGCCCACGCGCTCCGTGTTCGCCTCGAGCGCTTCGATGTCTGTCTGGCTCGGCTGGTCGCGCCACAGGACCATCAACCGACGCTGCATCATCCTCGCGAAGCGGCCGGAGATCCGGGGCACCTACAGCTCCTTGATGATCGCGGAGACGAGGTCGACCGCTATCTGGAGGTTGCCCTCGGAGACGGCGTCCGCCGTATCGGTGCTCCAGTGCCAGTTCGGGAGCCTGCCGTTGATGTCGAAGGCCATGACTGACATCGCCCGGAACCCTCTCGCCAGCGCAGGAGTCGCGTCGGTGGACAGTCCGCGATACTCGCGGCCCTTGACGGGCAGGTTCGCCTCCCGGACGGCTCGCCGAGTCGCTCCGACAAGACGCCGGTCGGATTCGTAGCGCCGGGCCATCCCCTCACGGGTGATGTAGGAGATGGCCCCGGTGCCGAGGTTGTCGAGGTTGATGATCACGGCGTCGTTCAGATCGTGCCCGTACCCGGCCAGGAACGCCTTCATGCCCACGGTCCCGACCTCCTC
Organism: Coriobacteriia bacterium; assembly: GCA_025361445.1. Classification (GTDB taxonomy): domain Bacteria; phylum Actinomycetota; class Coriobacteriia; order Anaerosomatales; family PALSA-660; genus PALSA-660. Next base: position 2,106 of record JANYLP010000050.1, on the reverse strand, counting down.
GGACCCCGTGGCGACGAACCAGACCTCCTTCTCGATCAGCTCGCGATCGACGTTCATCGTCACCTTGCGCCGGATGCGGGCCGCGGCGCTCGCGGCGTAGCCGGGGTCGGATTCGTCGTCGATCGAGGCCGCCCCGCCCTTCCAGCCGACATCATCGTCATCGTCTTCGAAGTTGTCCCAGGATCCGATGTCCTTGCCCGTCTTGCGCGCGTCGAAGTCGCTGCCGACTCCGAGCCAGTCACGAACGCCGCGCTTCTCAGCGGGCTCTGCCCTTCCGCTGAAGAGGCCGCGTCGCGTCGGCGCCTCGGGCTCCCGGGCCGGGGGTGAGAAGGAGTCGTCCGAAAGCGGCGCGAACGGCGCTGTCTCCTCGCCCGGGTCGTCCCCGAACAGGTCGGCGCTGATCGGGGCGGGTTTCGTGCGAGCGGCGCGAGCGGGCGAGGGAGCCGAGGCCGGCGCGGGCGCGGAACCGAAGAGGCGCGCGGACAGGTCATCGTCCGGGACGACCGGAGCGGCAGGTTCGCGCACCGAGGCCTCAGGGGCTGCGACGGACGCGGCGTACGAGCGGGATGCGTCGAGCCCGAGCGCGGTTTGGCCGCTCATGACACCGGTGTCCCACGAGATGTCATCGTCGCCGTCGACCCACGAATCCCCTCTCGGCCCGGGAGCCTGTGCAGGCGAGTAGTTCAGTACGCCGCCTTCCGGCATCTCCTCCAGCAGGGTGCGTTGGGGGGTGTGCAGGGGGCGCAGCCTTCCGGTCTCACGGGCGACAGCGGTCGCAGCGTCGATCTCCGGGACGAGGCGTTCCAGCACCCCCAGCATCGCCGCCACGCCGGACGCGTTGTCGTTCGCGCCCGGGGTGAAGTGCATGAACAGCTCGCGGTGCACATTGATGAGAAGCGGGACGATCAGGTAGGCCGCCGGGACGAGCGTGACGTACCAGCCCCACGGCTCGATCGCCTTCGCGAGAGGCGTCATGGCGAGAAGTATCCGCAGCGCGATCAGGACCGGGACGGCGAAGGTGCACGCCTTCATGAGTCCGAACGTCGCGGCGAAGTTCTTCACCATGCCGGGACTGAACGCGAGCGAGGCGCGAGCGGAGTCGTAGTGCGCCACCACGATGACCTTGGTTGCCCGCTCGTTGCGTCCGAGGCGCGGCACATGCCTGGCGATCACGTTCTGGCTCGGGCCCTTCGGCGCGAGAGCGGTGAGCCCCCAGCGTGTGTCGAGGTCGAGCCACATGAGTACCGCCACGGCGCCACCGAGCGCGAGCGCCGCCCACACAGACCAGACCGATGCGAGCGCGGCACATATGGTGAGCAACTGGTAGATGACGAACGCCCATGCGTAGGTCCGCGGGCTCTCGAACTCCTGCAGCTCTGCTTCGAGACCGCGGGACTCGAACACGTCGCGGATGTAGTGCGCCGCACGCTGCTCGGCGTCGGTCGTGGCCGGACGTGGCCCGATCTCCTCCGACAGGTACTCGACGTACGACATGAGGTTCCCCATGGGGCTCCCTTTCGGAGGCGTTCCGGGCCGGCGCGACGATGGCGCTCCGCGACCGTTGTCGATCACGAGGAGAATACCACCGCTTCGCATGCTCGTACCCCGTGCGAAGGGCCGGCACGTATCAGCGCGCCGGCCCTTGTGGTCGATCATCGTGCGAGTCGTGTTCTTCTAACGCCGGACGTGACAGCCCCGACACTCGCTCATCCGTCGCCCGGCGTGCTGCATCTGGAGCACCGGGTCGTCGCTGTGACACACGCAGCCGGGGATCGGGATCGTGAACCGCGCCTCGATCGCCGGCTGTTCGCCGCGCGCCACCATGGCCGCATACGCCGCACGCGATGCCTCCGAGGGAGGCCACATCCCGCCGAAGGCGTACAGGAGTGCCGCCGCAGCCACGAGGATGCCGAGCGTGACGCCGATCCCGATGAGCCAGCGCTTCTTCCTCATCGGGCTATGCCGCGCCCAGGATCGCGTCGAGATCGGCCTTCGCTGTCTCGGCGATCGGCTTGATGGCGAAGTTGTCGACGAGCACCTGGAGCACGTTGGGAGTGATGAACGCGGGGAGAGTGGGCCCGAGGCGGATGTCGGTGATGCCGAGAT
>JANYLP010000023.1 GCA_025361445.1 Coriobacteriia bacterium | reverse complement strand
GAGCCACCGGCCATGCCGCGATGGTGGTCGGGCCCGGACTGAAGACCGGCATGCCCGTCCACCACGAGCACCGGTCCGCCGAAGGCCTGATACGCGGCCACGCCGTTGACGATGCGGTCCGCGCCGACCTCGTGGGGATTGTCGTAGCGGATCGGGAGGCCGGTCTTGAGACCCGGACCGACGACGAGCGCGGCTTCTCCGGTGAGGTCGCGGGCGACCTCGACCCACGCATCCGTCAGCCGCGGCACGACGGACCCGACGATGACGTGGTCGACGTCGTCGCGGCCGAGGCTCTCCATTTCGAGCAGCCCCGTGAGCTTGACGGCGAGCTCGTCCGCTGTGATCGAGGCATCGGAGGAGACGCGCCAGTGCGCGGCAAGGACATCGCCGTCGAACAGGCCGACCACGGTCTGGGTATTGCCCACATCGACTGCCAGTATCATCGCGCCGGCCTGCTTCCCGTCGTTGGAGACCACCCCGGGGCCGCTCGCATCGCGCCTGCGACCTGCGGCGTCATCACATCGTCACACTTCCGTGGCGCCCGTGGCACCCGGAATAGTACCCCCACGGTGCTATCATCGCCGCGGATACGCTCGACGGACAAGGGGGCACCGAAGTGCAGCAGACGCCACGGCTCCTCGTCGTCGACGACGAGGACGCCATTCTCGAGTTCGTGTCGTTCAACCTCCGCAAGGAGGGTTACGACGTCACGGTCGCGCGCGACGGCGATCAGGCGCTCGCACTGGCCGATGCGAACCACTTCGATCTGGTCATCCTCGACATCATGCTCCCCGGCGTCGACGGCTTCGAGGTCTGCCGCCGTCTCCGCGCCAAGGGCGACGTCCCGGTGCTGTTCCTGTCGGCGCGCGACACGGAGCTCGACAAGGTGGTCGGCCTCGAGATCGGCGGAGACGACTACCTGGCCAAGCCCTTCGGCATCCGTGAGCTCCAGGCACGTGTCAAGGCGCTGCTTCGGCGCAGCGCGTCGCGGCCCAAGTCGCATGGTAGCGCGGGCGGTGAGGTGCTCGAGCACGCGGGCATCCGGCTCGACGAGGGCTCGCACGAGGTCACCAACGGGAAGACGCTCGTCGATCTCACGCCCCGCGAATTCGAGCTGCTGGCGTGTCTGATGCGCAACGCCGGGCACGTGCTCTCGCGCGACCAGCTGCTGCGCGACGCATGGGGCTGGGAGATCGTCGTCGAGACCAAGACGGTCGACACCCACATCAAGCGCCTTCGCGACAAGCTCGAGGCCGCGAACGTCGATCCGGACGTCGTCGAGACGGTTCGCGGGTACGGCTACCGGCTCGCGGGCTAGGGCATGTCCGCGCTGCGCCGCACCTCGATCCGCACGCGCCTGCTCGCAGGGTTCCTGCTCATCGCCATCCTGGCAGCCGCCGGCCTTTCCGCCTACTTCCTGAACCAGATCGAAGCGTTCGGGTTCCGCCGGCTGGACGAGCGGCTGCGGTCCGAGGCGAAGGTGGCCGCCTCGGTCCTTGAAGCATCCATGGCATCTGTAGGCGGATCGACGCTCTCGGGCGACACGCCGGCGCGCGCGGCCGTCGCCGTGGCGGAAGCGGTGAAATCGTCCACGAGCCGGATCATGGTCGTCGACGCGGCGGGCACGCTTCTGACCGACAGTGCGGGATCCGTATCGCGCGGCACCACGCTCGGCAGCCGCGTGGAGGTGGCCGCTGCGCTGCGGGGCGACACCGGCGTCGCGTCCTCCCCGCTTGCGAACGGCCGCGTCGAGATGGCGGTCGCCGTCCCCGTGCACGCGAGCGGGCGCGTGGTGGGCGCCGCGATCGCGAGCGGCTCGAGCTTCTCGATGCTGACGGTCGTCTCCGACTACAAGGGGCAGCTCGCGATCGTGGTTCTCGCGTTCTTGGTGGCTGCCTTCGTCCTGACCGAACTGCTCACGCGCTGGCTCACCGCACCGCTGCGCGAACTGCAAGCCGGGGCCGCGGCGCTCGCGTCCGACCACACCGTGCGCGTACACCCGGCCGGGCCGCGCGAGACACACGACCTGGCGGTCGCTTTCAACGAGCTCGCCGAGCAGATCGAGTCATCGGCGGTGGAGCTTCACGAGGAGGAGCGGCGCAAGTCGCGCTTCGTCTCCGACGTCAGCCATGAGCTTCGCTCACCGCTGACCGGCATCCGGCTCGCCGCTGAGACGCTGCTCGAGGGCGACGTGGGCGAGGCGGACGAGAAGCGCTTCCTCGCGACGATCATCCGCGAGTCGGACCGCCTCGCCGGCCTCGCGAACGACCTGCTCGAACTGCAAAGGATCGAAGGCGCGACCGGCGAGCTACCGCTATCGCGCGTCGACTTCACGCAGGCCGCGCACCTCGCCGTAGAAGCCAACGAACCGCTCGCGACCGAGCGCCACGTCACGGTGACGGTGGAAGGCGAGGCTCCGCTCGTGCTGGGGAGTCGCGACCGGCTTCAGCAGGTCGTAGGCAACCTGGTGGACAACGCGGTCCGGCACTCGCCCGAGGGCAGGCACGTGACGGTCGCGCTCTCCGAGGAGGCCGGCGAATCGGTCCTGAGGGTGATCGACGAGGGCCCGGGCATCCGTGCGGAGGACCTCGCGAACCTGTTCCAGCGCTTCTACCGCGCGCAGTACTCGCGCGCTCGCGCGACCGGTGGCGCGGGTCTGGGGCTCGCCATCGTCAAGGCGATCGTCACGGCGCACCGCGGCACCATCGAGGCCGCGAACCGGCCCGAGGGCGGCGCTGTGTTCACGGTGAGGCTACCGAAGCTGCAGGACTGAGGGGGCCCGGCGGCGAACGCGCCTCTACCGCGCGGTCGCCTCGCGCACGAGCGGCGCCAGTACGATCGCGCCGACCGCCTTGAGCGCGTCGGGCACCAGGAACGGGACCACACCGGCCAGCAGGGCCGGCACGACGCCCATGGAAGTCACGAGCACGAGCTGCAACCAGCCGAGCGCGTAGACGACCACGATCACGGTGCTGGCGGCACACACATCCGCAACGACGGCCCAGGTCACGGATGCGGCGACCCGCTCACGGACCCACGCCCCCGCGACCGCGCCCGCGAGGAACCCCAGCAGGTAGCCGCCCGAGGGCCCGAGTATCACCCCGAACCCGCCGCGCATGCCGGAGAAGACGGGAAGGCCGACCAACCCGGCCGCCAGATATACGCTCACCGTGAGGGCAGCTCGCTTGGGACGTTGCGTCAGCGCGATGATGACCAGGACGAGCGTCTGCAGCGTGAGCGGAACCGGCCCGACCGGGACCGCGAGCACCGCAGAGCCTGCGAGCAGCGCCGCGAGCAGCGCCGAGGTCGTCAGCTCGTGGGCAGCGGAATGAGACTCGGAACGCGTGTGCGGCATGTGGACCCCGGAGGCTCGCGTTTGTCGGCTAAGGTTCTCGAGGGCGGTGATTGTAAACCACGCGCCGTGTGCGGGTTGACGGTAGCCGAACGGATCGCGCGCGGTCAACAGATCCGCGGGTACGACGCCTACCTCTAGCGCTGAGCGGCGCTGGCCTCGATCGCTTCGACCGCGCGCGTGACCCCGTCCTCGGCCCGGATCCGCTCCCCGAGGCGTGCCGCGCGCTCGCGCATCGCGACATCGGTCGTGGCCGTCCCGATGGCGGCAGCCAGCGTGTCGACAGTCAGCCGCTTCCGCGGCACCGGACTGGGCCCGACGCCAAGGTCGAAGACCCGTCCGGCCCAGAACGGCTGGTCCCCGAAGAACGGCGTGACGATCGAGGGGACACCGGACCATAGCCCATAGGAGGTCGTGCCCGCGCCGCCGTGATGCACGATCGCCGACATCCGCGGGAACAGCCACTCGTACGGGGTGGATCCGATCATCAAGACGCTATCCGGAAGATCCGCCTTCGTGAGCCCTCCCCAGCCGGAGTGGAGTACGCCACGCTGGCCGGTCCGCGCCAGTGCCTCGACCACCATGTCGGCCGTCGCCTCAGGCTTGCTGTTCGGCATGCTGCCGAACCCGACGAACACGGGCGGCGGGCCCGCCTTGAGGAAGGTGACGAGCTCCACG
>JANYLP010000098.1 GCA_025361445.1 Coriobacteriia bacterium | reverse complement strand
GTCTGCCTGGCGTGCGGCGATGGCCTCGAGGGCACGGACGCCGAGGTTGCGCAGGCAGAGCGGGCGCGCGACGCGTGGGCGACAGAGCTGGCGCGGTGCGGAACATGAGCGGCGAGGAGTCGTGTCGCCCGTTGCACCGCGGGCGCGACGCGTGCGACCGCTGCGGGTGGCTTCGCGACGAGGGGCGCCCCGCCGCGCGTCTGCCCGCGCCGAGCTGGCGGGAAGTCCGCGAGCGCGAACGACAAGCCTTTCTCGATCTGCTCCGCGAGCAGCACGCGATCATCCGCGGCCTCGTCGACGTGATCTCCATGCTTCTCGCCGCTCGCCGGCGAGCCGAGGCCGCCGCGCGCGCGCTCGACCGGGTGACCGACCAGCTTGCAGCGTTCGAGGCTCGTCACGACGCGGGCGACAAGCCGGGGGCCGCGCTCGCCATGCGCGCGTGGATCGCGAAGGTCGCGCCTTGACCCAGCCCCTCTACGCGTACCAAGCGCGCGCCATCGCCGAGACGCGCCAGGCGTACCGCGACGGGCGCCGCGCGATCCTGCTCGTGGCCCCAACGGGCGCGGGCAAGACCAGGATCGGCGTGGAGTTTGCCGGCGGCTCTCTCGCGAAAGGCGGGCACGTGCTTTGGCTCGCGCACCGCGAAGAGCTGATCGACCAGGCGGTGAAGCGGCTCGAGGCCGAAGGCGTGCCGCGCGTCGGCATCATCGCGAACGATCGGCCCACCATCAACGCGCCGATCCAAGTGGCGAGCCTGCAGACGCTCGCTGCCCGCGCGGCCAAGGGGTTGCCGTCCGCCGATCTTGTCGTGTTCGACGAGGCGCATCACGGCAAGGCAAAAAGCTACGAAGCCGTCGTCAACGGGATCCGTACGAGGCGCGGCGAGATCCCCGTAAGGATCGGGCTCACCGCCACACCCGAGCGAGGGGACGGCAAGCCCATGGGCGACGTGTTCGACCACGTGGTGTCGGTCTCGTCCGTCCGCGAGCTCCAAGCCCTCGGCGTACTCGTGCCGTGCCTCACCTACGCGCCTAGCACCAGGACCAAGCAGCTCAGCCAGCACCCCGTCGCGGCGTACCTCGCGCGGACACCCGGCGAGCGGGCCTTCGTCTTCGCCGTCAACGTGGCGCACGCCGAACGGTTGGCCCTCGAATTTGAGACGCAGGGGGTCCGCGCGGCCACGATCCACACGGATACGCCGTGGATCCTGCGCCGCGCGCGGCTCGCGGCGTTCCAGACTCAAGACACGCGGCCGCTGCGCGAGGCGGGCTCGCTCGAGCCGGCGCCGCTTGTGCTGTGCAACGTCTACACACTCACAGAGGGCGTCGACGTGCCCGAGGCGTCGTGTTGCATCCTGGCGCGCGGCTGCGGGCACGCGGGGCTCTTCCTGCAGATGGTGGGGCGCGTGCTCAGGGCGGCCCCGTGGGCGGGTAAGACACGCGCGACGCTGATCGACCTGCGCGGCGCCGTGCATCGCCTCGGCTTGCCCGAGCAGGACCGCGCGTGGTCCCTCGACGGGAAGGCTATCTCGCTCGCCGAGAACGAGCGCGAGGTGAAGCTCAGGGTCTGTCCAGCGTGCGGGGGCGCGTTCGCGACGTACGCCGTCGATCGGCGCGACGGGGCTCGGTGCTGCCCGCTCTGCCGCGAGAAGATCGCGCCGCCCGAGGCTCCGACGGTGAGCCCGCGCGAGCTTCACCAGATGGGCGCGGCGGCGGCGCCCGAGGCCAAGTCCAAGGTGCTGGCGCAGCTCGCGACCGTGGCCGCGCGGAAGGGCTACAAGGCCGGGTGGGCGGCGGTGCGGTACAAGGATCGGTTCGGGGCGTGGCCGGCTCGCCATGAGGCGGCCAGCGCGTACCGCGAGGCCGTTGAGCAAGTGGGCGCGCTCGAGGTGAGCGAGGCCCTCGCCGCGCGCGCGCTGGCCCGTCACGAGCGCCAGCAACGCGAGGCGGAGAACGTGGCCGCGGGGCGCGTCGCGGACGAAGACGATCCCGCGGACGTGGCCGACGAGGCGCAAGCAAACTACGAGGCCGCCCGCGCCGAGGCGGCGAACTGTGGCTAGAGCCCGCCTTCGGGCGGCGCGGCGGCGGCGTCGGCCGCGGGCCTCTTCAAGGCCCATCGCTCCGCGCGCTGGGTGGCCCTTTCCTTACGCGCGCGTTCCTGCTCCTCCAAGGCGATCTTCGCTTCGGCCGGGGGCGTGACTAGGTAGCGGTTGCTAGCCTGGGGGCGGTGCGGTTCCTGCCGGTACACGCGGAGCCAGTTCTTCGTCTCGCATGACGCAACCAGGCGGGCGACGCTCCGAGGCTCGAACCCTGTCAGGCGAGCGAGCAGCGCGTAACCCGGGTAGCTCTCGCGCCTGAAGCCGCCGCCGTGGCTCGCGATAACGACGAGAAGCCAGCGCTCCGAGCCCGTGAGCTCGGCGCCCGTGCTGATCGTCTCGATGATGCGCGACAGCTTCGGGCGCCCGCGGCGCCCATCGTTCACGCCCGCGCGCCCCGCGAGAGTACGATGTACTCTTGCCCCGCCTGGAAGCCGATCTCTCCGATCCGCCCCATCCGGATCAGCTTCCTGCGCACGAGCTCGCGTGCGGCGCGCCTCGCGGTTGTCTTGGAGACGCCCGCGGCCTCTGCGATGCGAGACAGGGGCAGCCTCGCCGCGCCGGTGTCATCGGAGAGGGCGGCGAGCACGACCAGCACAAGGCGGGCGTTCGAGCTGGCGCCTCCGAAGCCCTCCGGAGCGCGGATGAGGCCTAGAACGGTATCGGTAGCATTCATGCCAAGGGTGTAGCAACGGCAGGTGCCAAAAGCAATAGGCGATTCACCGGTTGCGTACTGCCAAAGCTGCCCCTACCATGGACCGTCGGTCAGGTAGCAGGTAGGTACCCCCGACCGACGGTCCATACCCTCGACCTACGGTCCACCGAAGTCTAGAGATAGAGCGGGTCTCGCCAAGACCTGTACCGGTTCCGCTCTCTCTCTGGCGATCGATCGGGATAGCGGAAAGGAAGCGCGGAATGCGGGAGCGAGAGAGCGCGACGAGGGGTGGTGAGGCGAGGCCCCACAGGAAGCGCGGCCCCAAGGTGGCCTTGCCCCTGGCGCGAGCGGCCCCAGCCCAAGCGGCGGCGTACGCTCTGGAGATCGACCCCGTGCCCGACTCGTACGAGCGGCGACGCGCGGCATGCATGCGGCTGCCGGCGTGCGAGGAGGCATGGTGCTTGGCGAGGGTAGCGGCGGGCGAGAGCATCGTGACGCAGGCGCGATGCCCTGCGAAGTGCAGGGGGGACGGGGCGGCAGGCACACGGGCAGGGCGAAGACGGGGCTAGGCATGAGGCTTTTTTCTACGGGAAGCCGGAATGGGAAGGCACCCCGTTTGTGTGTGATCTCGGCTTATTCGCCCTTCTAGAACCGTGCTAAGCTAGGGAACATGGCTGCCACGAAAGGAAAGCGTCCGGCGCCGCCGCGGAAGGATCTCGCGGCCTCGAGGGCCGTCGCCCGGCACAAGGCGACGGGGGAGCCCCTGGTCGCCTGCGCCAAGGCGGAGGGGGTGAGCCCGCAGACCGCCTACAACGAGCTCAGGCGCATGGAGGCCGTCGCTGGCCTCCCCTCGCCCGTCGTGTCCCGCCCGGGGCTCGCCAGCGGGCAGCCAGGCGGCAAGGACGGGCCGGAGGAGCCGGAGCCCACCGATGAGGAGATCGCGAGCATCGACACGCTCGAGGTGGGCCGCTCGATCATGCTCACCATGTTTCGCCGGTTCAAGGCGTCGGGAAACGAAGACGCGGTGAGCAAGATCTTGGCCGCGATCCAGCGGATCGAGCAGATCGAGCGGAACCGCCCGCGCGTCGTGGCGCCCGACGAAGTGACGCGGCGGCTCGTGGAAGTGCGCGAGGAAGCGGAGAAGCGCATCCTCGCGATCGTCATCGAGCGCGAGGAGAAGCTCGCCCGGGACCGCGCCGACTTCGAAGCGTGGGCGCGCGGCGCGTTCGGAGAGCTCGGCGGCGCGGAGGCCGTGCGACGCGTGGATGCGATGCTGGGAGGTGCGGCGTGATCGTGGTCGGTGAGCCCCTGCAAGCGTCACGCGGTCCTGTGGTGCATCCTCGGGCCCGAGCCGTCGCGGGGCCCGTCGTGATTGCCTGGATCCGCCGCGTCCTCGGCGTCGGCTCGCCGTCGCAACACGCCGCCGCGGCCGGCGCTGCATCCATGGACGGCCTCGCTTCAGGCGTGGCCTCCGCGAACGCTTGGGCCGCCGACTTCCGCCGGGTCAACGGGCGCGCCCCCACGCAAGACGAGCGCATCACCCGCGCGCTGGCCATCGTCGATGCGCACCCGGAAACACTCGCCCACGCTCGACGCGTCCGCGACCTGCACTTCCCGGACGGCGAATGATCCTCGCCACCGTCGACCGCCTCCGCGCTCTCCCGCCGCCCCTCGCTCGCGATTCGTTGCGCCAGCTCGAGGCGGAGCTAGGCCCCGAGGCCGGCGGCGCGCTGGGGACGTCGTGGGAGTTCTTCGGCCGCCCTGCGCAGCTCGAGTTGCTCAGGCGAGCCTTCCGCGGGCTCCTTCACGGCATCGTCTGTATCACCGGCGGCTACGGCACCGGAAAGACGCGAGCGGCTTGGGAGCTGCTGATCTTTCTGATCTTGATCGGTCGCGCGAAAGCGCCGCGCATCATCGCCAAGAACGGCGCCGCTGCGCGCAAGATCGTCGAGAACAAGCTCAGCGGGATTCTCGCATGGAAGAAACCCGGTGTGTCGTACGACCCACAGTTGAGCAAGGGCTACGAGGGACAACTCGGGATCAACGGCATCACGATCGATCTGCTCTCCGTTGACTCGCCGATGAACGCGCTGGGCGATGGCACCGACGTGCAGTTGCTGGACGACCCGCCGAAGTGGGAGGCGACGGGGCGCGCGGCGCTCATCGCGGCGCTCAAGTCGGCGCGCGAGCGCGGCACGGTCACGATCATCCCGACGACGAAGGACGGCCTCGCTCTCGTGGCGGACGTCAACGGCGTCCACGTGGACAACCTTGCCTCGGCGGGGGTACTCGTGATCGACCTGGGCACCACAGAAGCAAACGCGACCAACCTCGACGAGAGTCACTTCGTCACGAAAGAGAACATGGAGCGGGCGGGGACATGGGATCCGGACGCGTCGCGCTCGCCATGGGCCTCGATTCGCTTCGACAAGCTGCACCTCCGCGCGTGTCCGCCGCTCGTCGAGATCGCCGTGAGCATCGATCCGAACAGGGGCGGCAGCTCAAAGCCGTGCGAGGTGGGGATCGTCGGCGGCGGGCGCGATGCGCGCGACGTGCTCCATGTGCTCCACGATCGATCCGCCGTGCTCGACGGCGGGGCGGAGGGATGGCCGAAGGTCGCATGGGACCTCGCCGAGGAGATGCACGCCGAGCATCCGTGCGCGCCCTTCCCCGCCTTCGTCCTCGAGTCGAACGTCGGCAAGGTCTACATGGAGCTGCTCTACGGCGAGGAGAGGATCCGACGTAAGACGTCGGTTGGGGTCGCGAACAACCTGCGCTGCAACCACATTTTTGTGAAGGCCGATCGCGACAAGTGCGTGCGCAGCGAAGCACCAGCGGCCGAGGCGGGACGCGGGCGCGTTCGCTTTGCGGAGGATCTGCACGTGCTCGAGGGGCAGCTTCGCAACCTCGCCCCGAAGGGCACGGACAGCGACCGCGCCGACGCCGCAAACCATCTGCTCACCTTCCTCGGCAAGCTCGAATCCGGACCGGAACAAGCGGAACAGGCGCGGGACGCGGAGCAGGCTCGCGCGGCGTTCGCGGGCCTCCGGCAGGCCCAGGCGAGGATACCTGCTCCTTCGTTCGGCGGGGAACGCCTGTAGCGTGCTACGGTAGCTGCGCGCATGATCGTCAACCCGGACAGCGCCATTGTCGTTCAGCCTCCGATCGGCGTCGAGGCGGCGTGGGCTGCGGGGTGGACACCCGTCGAGGCCCGGCTCGCCGTCGACGCGCACAAGCGAGGGATCTTCACCTACAGCTGGCAGCTCACGATCGACGTGCCAGCGTACCCGCCGATTAAGGCCGCCGTCGATCAGCGCCTCGCGTCCCCCGACGGCCTGCCGTGGACCGTTGACGGCGCCTCACGCGCTCCGGGCCGCCTTGAGCGCGAGGCCGCGCAGGAACTCTACGACAACTGGCTCGAGCGCCTCCGCCGGTCGACGCTCCGCGATCTTGCGATGATGGGGTTCAGCGTGTGGCGTCACCCGCGGACGATCGACCCGGACACCCAGCGCACGGAGATCCGGAGCGTGGAGCGCTGGCCCCTCGCCGCCGTGGGGTACACGCCCTACCCGATGCTCGGCGTGATCGGGTACTACGCGATCATCCGCGGCGGAACGCGCATCCAGCTCCCGCGCCCCGGGACCACCGACGGAGACTGGACCGTCGTCGGCGAAGGCGACCAGCCGCACCTCGACGGCGCGATCTGCTCTCTCGACGTGTCCTTCACGGCGGGCCAGATCATGGAGCGCGCCCGCGCGAACCTCGGCAAAACGATGGGCCGCGCGTCGCCCATCGGCGAGATGCCGCCCGGCACGCCGCTCGAGGACAAGAACGGGCAGACGCCCGAGGCCGCGGCGATGCAGACGGTCGTCGCGGGCCTCGGCACCGACATCGCCGGCGCCCTCATGCCGAGCGGAGCCAAGATCACCAAGTTCGAGGTGGGCACAGCCGCGATCGGGTACTTTCACGAATCGCTGCTCGATCGGATCCTCCACGTTGCGCTTGCGGTTCTTGGGCGCGGCGGCGCGCTGGCAAAGACGGACGCCCAATACCAGGGCATGGCCGAGCTCGAGGTGCCCGAGGATCTGATTCGCCGCGACGTGCGCGCGCTCGAGCGGTCGGTCTCCGCGCTCTTCGCTCTCCTCGCGCGATCGAACGCGGGGCTCGGCGTGGAGACGCCGCGCCTCAACGGGCACTTCCCCGACACGGAGCAGGACGCGCGGATCAAGGCGAAGCAGGAACGCGAGATCGCGGAGAGCGCGAAGCTCGCCGGCTACCACGCTGCCGTGCAGGCCGAGCGCGCCAACGGCTTCGATTTCGTGGGGCCCGACGGGCAGGCGCGCCTCAACGCGATCGCGGCGCGCTGCGGAGTGATCGCGCCGTCGCTCCCGCCGCAGGGCTTGCCGCCTGTCCTGGTCAAGGTTCCGCCGACGACGACGACGCTCGTGCCCGAGTCCGAGGTGCCAGCGCCGGCTGGGCACGCCCTTGCCGCTCCCACGCCCGGGCCGGGCCCCGCCGCAAAGCCCGGGATTGCCGCGGAAGCGTGAACGAAACCGAGTCTCGTCCACCGCTCACTTGCGGGGACGCTGGACACGTGGTCTATTGATCAGGCCTGAGCGCTGAGCCGACCCGACGGGCGGCCTACCTCGCAAGAGGAGCAACAGCATCGCTCAGGCGGGCCCCTTGTCGCAGCCAGCCACCCGCCTAACACGCTCCCTGCTCGCCGCCCACCGACCCGGGCAGCCCTGCGCCGTGCTCGACGGCGCCGCCGTAGGCATCCCGAGGCGCCGTCCGCGCGGGTACCTGATCGCCCGCGCGATGGGCGCGGACGTCGTGCAGCCGGCTGCCACGCCGCCGCCCGGCCAAGGCGTTGCCGTGCTCCAGATCCGCGGCGTGATGACGCACCACGAGGAGTGGTCGTCCTGCGGAGAGGCGGCCAACTACGACGAGATCGGCACCCGCTTCGTGGGCGCCTGCAACGATCCCGGTGTCGGCTCGATCCTGATCGACGCCGAGACCCCCGGCGGCGACGTACCGGGCATCGAGGAGACGTCCGACACGATGATCGCCGCCGCGCTCGCGTGCGGTAAGCCCGTGCTAGGCTACGTCGGATCCCTCTGCGCATCCGGCGGCATCTGGCTCCTCTCGCGCGTCTGCGCTGCGGGCATCTACGCGCACCCGAGCGCGCGCCTCGGCTCGATCGGCGTCATCATCGGACACCGTACTTTCGCGCGCCAGGACGCAGACCAGGGCATCGACTCGACGCTGATCCGCAGTCCGCCCGGCAAGGCGAACCCGAACGAGGACGAGCTCCTCGACGATCTCGGCCGAGAGCGCCTCCAGTCGCTCGTCGACGAGACGCGCGAGCGGTTCGTTCGTGACGTCTCTCAGGCGCGCAAGCTCGACCCGGCCGTCATCCTCTCGTGGAACGGCGGGATGTTCACCGGCGCCGCGGCCGTCGCCGCGAATCTCGCCGACGGGCTCAGCTCGCTCGAGCTCACCATCGCGCTCGCTGCTTCGCACGCGGGCTACCGGGAGGCCGCATGAAGATCGATCCGAGCAAGAGCACTCCGCAGTCTTCGCGCAAGCTTCGCGTCGGGTCCAAGGGCTTCGGTCGCGCACAGCGCGCGGCGATGGCAGGGCAATCGCCGCCCGCTGCGGCCGAGGACGACGACGAGGACGACGACGAGGACGACGACGACGATCCACCGAGCTCCGAGCAGGCCGCGTACGGCGTCGATGACCACGAGCCCGCGCGCGCCGACGCCGAAGCGAAGTGCGCGGCCGCGGCCGACGCGTGGAAGGCCTCGGCCGGGACCGACTCCGCCGCCGCTCTCCTCGCCGCCGAGGAAGCCTCCGCCGCCGCGCGCGTGTCGTGCGAAGCCGCGGAAGGCTCGTCGCAGAAGCTTCGCGGCGTGCCGCCCGGCATGGCTGCCGATACCGCCGATCCGTCGAAGCCCAGCGGCCCGCCCGCAGCTCCCCCGTCCGCCCTCGCGGCGCGTACCGTCGTGCAGGCCGCTGGAACCCCGAGCGCCACCGCGCACCTCAAGCTTCTCGCCGACGCGAAGCTCGGCGCCGTCGCTCGCGCCGTGTTCGGCGGCGCGACGGTCGACGAGACCGAGGGCTTCATGCGCGCGGCGCTCTCCGACGCGCGCGACGCAGTCGGCCTTCGCGCCTCCGCCGCCAAGGCCGAGAAGGAGTCGAAGCGTCGCGCGATCAAGGACGCCGACGCCGCGCTCCGGGCGACCCTCAAGGGCGCCGTCATCGCCAACAAGTTCGCGCGCGCCGAGCTCTTCGACGTGACCGCCGACGCGTCCGACGCCGAGGTGCTTACGCCGAAGGCGTGGACGCGAGCGATGTCCCCCGAGGCGCTCGCCTCGATGATCGCCGCGAAGCAGGCGCGCGCCGCCGCGCCCGACACGCTCGAGCCCGATGTCGGGCCCGCCCGCGTCAACGCCGAGGTGCGCGAGTACGCGCGCCGCCGCGGCATCACGGATCCCAAGAAGATCGAGGCGCTGAGCGCCGAGTACAACGCCAGCTTCGGCGCCTCTCCGGCGCTCCAGGAGTAGCCCATGACCGCGCTCGCCAACGGATACAAGGTCGTCACCAAGGCCTCTCCCCGCCCGGAGTTCACCGTCGACAAGCTCGTCGCCGCCTTCGTGATCTACGAAGGCGGCATGACGGCGCTCGATCCCACCACCGGCAAGTGGACGAAGCCCGACGGGACGAACCCCGCGCTCGTGATGTACGGCGCCGCGCGCACCGGCACCGACAGCTTCGACGGAACGGTTCTCACCACGACCGAGCTCGCCGTCGAGAGCGGGTGCTTCCTCCTGGTCGGCTCCGGGCTCTCCGCAGCGAACGAGGGCGGCGTCGCGTACGCCTCCGACGATCAGACGTTCGCCACGTCGAGCAGCGGGACGAAGCCGGTGCTCGGGTGGATTCTCGAGGTGAAGGACTCGACGCACGCCTACATCGTCGTCGACCCGATCGTCAACATGGCGCTCGCCGCTTCGCTCGGCGCGGCCGGCGACCCGACGAGCGTCGCCCTCACCGACGCGAGCGCGACGATCACGCTCGCCCAGGGCGCCTGGCGCAGCATGCCCGCGGCGACCATGACGACGGACCGCACGATCACCGTCAGCACCGCCGGCGCGTCACTCGGCTCGACGATGCGGATCACCCGCAAGGACCTCACCGCGTTCCACCTGTCAACCGTGGACGGCGGCGCCGGTACGCCGACGCTGGCCGTGATGCCCGGCGGGCGCTTCGCCGAAATCTGGATCGTCTTCGACGGGACCAACTGGCAGGCGGCCGACATCTCCTCGCTCTCTGCCGCTCCGCTCCTCGCGGGCACGGCGCTCACGGACGCCGCCGCCGCGCCGGCGATGGCGGGCGGAAACTGGTACACGATCCCCGCTGCGACCCTCACCGCGGCCCGCGCGGCTACCGTCAGCACCACCGGCGCCGTCGCCGGCGACGAGATGGTCTTCTCGCGCCTCGACCTGACCGGGTTCGGCTACTCGATCATCAACGGCGGCCCTGGCGCGGGCACCCTCGCCCTCCTCCCCGGCGGCGAGCCCAGCTTCGTCCGCATCCGCTTCGACGGCACCAATTGGGCCTTCGTCCAGGTCGGGCAGCTCACCGACGACATCGTAGCTGGCGCCGCCCTCACCGACGCGAGCGCGAACATCCAGCGCGGCGGCCGGACGAGCTGGCGCAGCCTCGCGGCGGCGACCCTCACCGCGGCCCGCGCCGGCACCCTGGTCACGACGACCGCGCAGCTCGGCGACGAGATCGTCGTCAGCGTCGTCGGCGGAAATGCCTTCGACTACACGATCACGAACGGCGGCGGCGGCGGCGGCAACCCGTTCGTCTTCGCGGCCGGACGCCAGGGCGCGGCCGTCTTCCGCTTCGACGGCACCAACTGGATCTTCCTCTGGGGCGGCACGCTCGAGGCGGACGCCGTAATCGGCGCCGCTCTCACCGACGCGCCCTCGCAGATCGTGCGCGGAGGCCGCAAGACGTGGGTCACCATGCCCGCGGCGACGCAGAGCGCGACGCGCGCGATCACGCTGCCGACGCTCGCGAGCTCGATGCACGACGACGAGGTGATCGTGACGCGAATCGACGCCACGGCGAACACCCTGACGTTCGTCGACTCCGGCGCGGGCACCCCAACGATCCTCACGATGCCCGCGTCGAAGGTCAACTCGGCGGTCTTCAAGTTCAACGCGACGACGCAGCACTGGCTGCTCTACATCTGCGGCGGCACCTGATCGCGCCCGCGCGCTGAAAGGAAATGACGATGACCCCCATCCTCCTCGCTTCGGCGGCAAACGCGGCAGGACTCGGCGCCGGCGGCGCGATGCTCTGCGCCATCCTGTTCGCGCTCTTCGCCGGAGCGCTGGGCGCCGCGATCCATGCCCCGCCGAATCAGCTCCAGCAGACGCCTTCGGACGTACGGATCGCGCTGACGGAGTACAAGCTTCAGTACGTCGAGGCGCTCGACAAGTACAAGCTCCCCGAGGCCGTCGAGCTCGGCGAGATGCACATGTCGAACATGCTCGAGGAGCGCTACCCGATCGCGGTGGGCGACCCGGTGTTCGAGAGCCTCGTCGACGACAACCCGAGCCTTCTCGAGTACGGCGAGGTGTTCTTCGAGATGTTCACGGCGCCGTACTCCGCCGGCGTGAAGGCGAAGGCGTCGACTCTCCGCACGAGCGAGTGGCAACGCCGCGCCTGGGGCAACACCCCCGGCAAGCACGCCTACGCCCTGCGCTCGCTGTACGAGCGTCTCCTCGCGGGCGCGCTGATGAACGGCGAGACCGCGACGAGCTGCGAGAACCGTGGCACCGCGACCACGATCAAGATCTTCCAAAAGGGCCACCCCTGCAACCCGCTCGTGACCGGCGGCAACACGTACGACAACCTCCTCACCGGCGCGTCGGCGGGCGACGGAAGCGGCAACGGGTCGGCAAACTACCCTGGCGCGGCGCCGCTCTCGGTCGACGGGATCAGGTTCGCCCGCAACATGTTCCGCACGCAGCTCGGGCCGAACGGCGTCGACCCGCGCGGCTACGACCTCACGCACATCATGTGCGGCGTCGACCTCGAGGAGACGCTGCTCACAGCGGTCAAAGACGACCTGCTCCTCGTCACCTCGGGCTCGAGCACCGCGCAGGTGCTGCGCCCGAACCCGCTGAAGAAGTACCGGCCGATCGTGCCGATCATCAACCCGCTCCTGACCGAGGCCGGTGTCTGGTACGCGATCAGCGCCGACGAGACGGGGCAGCTCCCCTGGATGACGATCACGAAGCTGCCGAACAACACGGGTCGCGTGCCCGGCATGCCCGGCCCGGCGATCGTGATGGCCGACGGGATCGAGTGGATCATCCTCGACGAGAACAGCGACTCGTACAAGATCGGGTCGAAGGTCGCGCCGAAGGGGTACGTCGCCATCATCCCGCAGGTCGAAGCCGGCTCGGCCGTCACCTGGCCCTGGCGGATCAAGCGCTGCAAGGCGTCCTGAGGAGCCCGGGTGTCTTGGGTCGCCACGCGTCAGGATCTCGCGCGCTACGGTCTCACCGGGGCTGCGTGTGCGTCCGAGACGCGTCAAGCGACCGTCGCTGACATCCCCACCTGCACCTTCGCTCTCCCCGGGCACTTCTTCTCGGGCGGCGAGCAGATCGAGTTCTCGACCGCGGGCAGCGGCTCTGTGCTGCCCGCCGGACTGTCCGCGATCGCGAGCTACCTCGTCACGCCGCTCACCCCCGCGTCCATGCGGCTCTTCCGCATCACCGACTCGAACGGGAACCCCGTCACGATCACGGATGCGGGCGCCGGCGTCCTGAACGTCATCCTCGACCTCGGCCCGACGATCGACGCGATCATGGCGGCCGAGTCGAGCTTCCTGATCGCGAACGCCAAGGCCTACGCGGGGCCCTGGTCGACGCCTCCAGGGTGGGCGCCGATGATCGTGGGGGACCTCGCCGCCGCGCGCGTGGCGAAGCTCTTCCGGGTTGCCTCGCCGCAGTACTCGATGGACCAGCTCCTCGAGTTCCGCCGTCAGGCCCTCGTCTTCTGCGCCGTCCTCGCGAAGGGCGAGAAGATGGACGATGGCGTCGGTCCGGTCGATGCCGACCCGCTCATCGCAGAGGAGGGCGCGCAGCTCGTCGCGATGCATCCTTCGGGGCCCTTCCAGGCGCCGAAGACGCCCGCGTTTCGGAGCCTGCCCGATCCCGGAGGCGACCGCGTATGACCGCCGAGCTCTACACGGGGTCCACCATCGCTGCCGTGCTCGATCTCGTGAGCGGCGCGATGGGCGTCGAGAACAAGATCGGCGAGAGCGAAGAGGCGCGCTCCGGAGCTCCGCCGCGCGTGACGTGGGTGCCTGCGCTGAAGGCGTCGCGGAAGTACTCGCAGACCGCGCAGCAGCGTCCGGACCTGCACATGAAGCACGCGCACGACGTCGCCCCCCTCTTCTCCGTCCATCTCTGGGCGGACAGCTACGCGGCCGCCGAGGATCTCGAGCAGCGGCTCGAGGCGGCGCTCTACGCGTCCCTCTCGGGCAACGCGTACGAGCTCGGGCCCGACGGGGAGCAAGAGGGCGACAACGCGGCGAGCGGCCAGGGCCGATCCTGGCTCTTCGTCATCCCCGTGCGCCTCCTGCGCATCCCGATCCCGGTGATGGTCTTCGTCCCCGTGAAGATCGCGACCGTCACCGCTCCCATCTTGCTCGAAGGCACGCTCGGCGGCACCCCGACGGCTGGCCCGAACGCCGGCGTCACCGTCCCCTGACCGGAGAATCCCCATGGCGATCAAGTTCACGATCACGAGCGGCCAGCAGATTCAGCCGGCAAGCGCAGCGAACGTCATCGCCCGAATGGGCGTCGTCGCGAACGCCGACCCCGCCTCGACGATCTACCAGTTCGCGATCGGCCAGGACGTCTCGACGGCGCTCCCGGGCGGACCTCTCGCCGTCGATTGCCAGTACGCATCGACGTGGAGCGGCGCGCAGCACCTCGGCTGCAAGGTCCCCGCGACGACCGCCGGCGCGATCTCGGCCGTGACCAAGCCGGGCGGCTCCTCGTCGCCGTCGCCGACGATCGCCGGCTCGACCTTCGATTCCGTGAGCAACAGCCCGTACGACGCCTACTCGGCCGCGCTGCAGTACAGCGGCGGGGCGCCCGGGGCGTGTTCCGTGAACGTCGCTCTCGACTACCTCGCGGGCGGTGCCACGGGCTCCTACGCGTACACGTACCCGATCCCGGCGCTCCTGCCCGCGAGCCAGCGCGGCACGGTCGACGTGACCGGCATCACGTGGGCCACCCTCGACAACGAAACGCTCCTCTTCACGCCCGACGGCGGCGCCCTCGTGACGGTCACCTTCGGCGCGAACGTCGCCGGCGAGGCCGACGTGCTCTCCGCGTTCTCGGGGCATCCGACCATCACGGCGGCGTTCGTCCAGGTCGGCGACAAGCGCTATCTCCAGGTCAACGCGATCACGCTCGGTTCGGTCGGCGCTCTCGTCTGCGGCGCGGGCACGGCGGACGCGAACCTCGGCTTCGTGAACGCGACGACGACCAACGGCGTGAACGCGACGATCAAGATCCCCGGAACGGGCCTCACCATCACCTTCCCGTCCGGTACCTACCTCGCCGAGGTGCACACCTTCACGACGACCGCGCCGCGTCACTCGAAGGCCGACTTCGACACGGCGCTCGCTGTCCTCGGCGGCCGGTACGACCTCGCGTTCGGCATCGTCGAACTGGTCCAGGAACCCGTCGACGCGACCGACCTCGCGCAGTACGTCGCCGACACGGACACGACCGCCGCGGCTTGGGAGGCGCAGGCGACCAAGCGCTTCGTGCACTTCGTCGTTCCGGCGCCGACGTCGCTCGCCGACTCGGCGGTCGCGGGCGCCCTCGTGAGCGAGTCCGGGCGCTACACGACGGTCGCCGCCCGCTCGCTCTACATCTCGACGCCGAAGGGCCTGCCGCAAGGCTCGTTCAAGCGGTCGGTCGCCCGCGCGCTCACGACGCGCCTCGCCGCGATCCCGTACTCGGAGGATCCTGGCTTCGGCGGCTTCGGGGCGCTCCCCGGCTGCTCGATGCTCGGGCCCGATGGGCAGACGTGGGCGCCGGACGAGAACAGCGCCACCACGAAGCTCGGCACCTCGAAGGGGCCCGGCTACACGGTCGTCAAGGGCAAGGCCATCAACGGGCGCCTGCTGCCGTACATCGTCCGCGGCGTCACGCGCGCGGGCTCCGGGTCCCTGTTCGTGGACATCGGCGTCACGCGCATGATCCTCCGCGCGGCCGCGATCATCTTCGCGCAGCTCCAGGCGATCGAGAACCCGACCTTCGACCTGAACCCCGACGGCAAGATCCAGGAGAGCGACGCGCAGTCGCTCGAGGACACGTGGCGACAGGCGCTGCTCGACGAGCTCGTCCCCGCGCACGCGTCCGCCGCGTTGGTTTCGATCAACCGGGACGAGAACATCTCGCAGACCCGCGATCTCACCGTCAGCTACACCGTGCAGGAGCGCGGCCAGGGCGAGGACATCACCGGCACCCTGACACTCACCGGCACGATCGCCGTCATCTCCTGATCCCGAGGGCCCGACCATGGCAGCGCAAAACAAGCCTTTCCTCATCGGCGGTCAGATGTTCGTCCACGCCGACCACGTGCTGAAGCTGACGCCGCACGACGGCCCGAACGGCGGGCAGCCGTGGCGCTCGAAGATGGCGAAGAGCCTCTCGGCGGAGAACGGTGGCAAGGCGATCGTGGCGAAGGGCGCCACGATCATCCCCGTCGCGATCGCCATGGGCGAGAGCGAGGGGAGCTTCACCATCGGCTTCGACGTGATGCAGGGGTCGATGGACTACCTCGACTGGTGCGGCCCCGGCGCGCAGCGCATGACCCACCAGGGCCAGATCATCTTCACGCGCCCGAACCTCGCGCCCATCACGTTCTACCTGATCGGCATGATCATCGAGAAGGGCTTCGGCCTGAAGAGCGACGCCGGCGCGCAGCCGTCGGACGAGTTCACCGGGAAGATGCGCCTCCTCGAAGTCCAGGTGAAGGGCAAGCGCATCAACCCCTTCGCGCTCCCCGCCGGGTCGGCCCTGGAGACCTGATCCATGCGCGCCTACACGCCCGAGGACATCGAGCAGATCAAGCTCAAGTACAAGCTCGCGGAGCTGCTCGAAGGCGAGATCGTGCTCGAAGGCGGCGAGACGATCGCGATCCCGCTGACTCCGTTCACGCCGGCCGAGTTCGACCGCTTCGCCGACGAGTCGCTCGCGGACCACGACGCCGCGAAGGAGGCGCTGCTCTTCCGAGCCGTGCGCTTCTACTCGCGCGCCGAGATCGACGCGCTTCGCGGCCGCTGCGTCTCGCTGCCCTCGCAGGTCTTCACGATCCTGTCCGCCGACGCTGGCTTCCCGTCGGAACCCCCGGCGCGCTACCAGGTCGACGCCTTCGACGCCTCGACGCCCCCGCTCGTGCTCGAGCAGGCCGGCCTCGACGAGGCGACCGCCGAGAAGATCCTATCGACGATGACGGGCCCCGCGAAGATCGTCGCCGTCATCGACCAGGACGGCCACACCATCTTCGGCGGCGTGCTCGCCGCTCCGGGCGAGGGCGAGGATCACATCCTCCGCAAGGCCCGCGAGAGCAAGAAGGGCCTCGCCGCCGCCGCCAGGTCGGCCTCCGCGGGCTGCCTCCGCTGGCACTCGGCGCCGCCCGCAGAGACCTGGAAGCGCTACCCCGCGATCCCCGTCATGTGCTTGGCCGACACGATCTCGGACATGGGAGGGGCGTCCGCGACGCGACGATTTCGCCGCCGATAGCGACGCCGTGCGCACCATGGGCTTGCAAGAGGCCGCCGAATCGCTGCTCGCCCTCTTCAATGCTTCGGGGCCGAAGGCTCGCTGCGGGGCCCTGCTGCTCGGCTCCGTTCTGCTCCGCCATCGCCCCGAGCTCCCCAAGATCGTGCTCGACGTCGAGGAGGACTGACCCCGTGTTCACCTGCAACGTCACCAGCGCCTGCGCCCGCCTCTCCTCGCTCGTCGCGGGGCTTCGCGCAGCCGCTTCGGGCGCCGTGGTCGATCGCGCCGCCGCCAAGGTGCAGGCGCAGATCGACGCCGTGTCGCGCGCGAAGGTCACCTCGCACGAGCTGAGCGGACACGCCGCCTCCGTGCTCGAGGTGTCGCGCTTGGGCGGGCTCGTTCAGGTGAAGGCCTCCGCTTACCTGCACTTTCACAGATGGTGGCCTTTCAGGTCGGGCATGCCGCCGTTCGTGGTGAAGCGCGCGGCGCTCATCTTCGCCGCCGAGCTCGTCGCGGCGCTTGGCGGACGCGGGAAGCCCGGCGGTAGCATCGCCGACGACGTGCTCGCCGAGGGCGAAGCGAGCGCCGCAAAGGGCGCAGCGCGCAAGGCGAAGACGACCGCGAGGAAGAACGCGATCAAGCGGCTCAAGGCGGCGACGTCATGAGCGCGAGCGAGACGGAAACCGTATCGCTGAACCTCGACGGGAGCTTCGCCGCGAACGCGGCCAAGGCCGCCGCCGCGGCCGAGAAGTGCGACAACGCCCTCAAGAAGCTGGGCAGCGGCAAGACGGGCGTCGACGCGGCCGACGCGAGCATGAAGAAGCTCGCGCAGGACTCCGACGCTGCGGACAAGGCGATGCACAAGCTGAAGGCGGCGCAGGACCAGCAGGAGAAGGCCCGCAAGGCGATGCTCGCGTCGCAGGGCAGGAACGATCAGGGCCAGTCGTGGGCCGCGGCCGACAAGGCAGGGTCGTCGATCTCCGCGGGCGGAACCGTCCTCGCGGGCGCTGCCGGGCTCGCGCTCGCCGCTGGCGCGAAGCTGATGGATGCCGCCTACGAGATGGAGAAGGCCAAGCTGAAGATGGGCCTCGACCTCGGCATGATCGGCGGGAAGATGGCGATCGCCGAGAGCGGCAAGCGCGACCTCCAGACCGCGATCATGAAGAAGCTCGGCGGCTCGTACGACGCCACCGTCTCGCTCGCGCTGAAGCTCGGAATCGACTCTGACGACGCCGTGGAGCAGACGAAGAAGCTCCTCGCGTCGGGGTTCTCGAAGCGCGAGATTCCCGTCCTCATGAAGATCAAGGCCGGCATGGACGCGGCCGGCTTCGACGGCGACGCGCTCTTCAAGAAGCTCGAGACCATCAAGCTCGGGTCGAAGGTCAGCGCGAAGGACATCGAGGGGCTCAAGAAGCTCGGCATCGACGTCGGCAAGGTCTACGAGGAGATGGCGCGCGCGTCGGGGCAGTCCGTCGACGCCGTGAAGGCGAAGGTGAAGAAGGGCACCGCCGACGCCGGTCAGATGGTCGCCGCGATCGAGAAGGTTGCCGGCGCGAAGTTCGGGCCGATCGCCAACATCCTCGGTAACTCCATCCCCGCGCTGCTCACGCGGATCGCCGTCCGCGCGAAGGAGCTGTTCGCCTTCGACGGGAAGCAGATGGATCCCATCAAGAAGGAGCTCAATGGCGTCATCGCGATGCTCGAGGGCAGCGTCGGGCAGGAGCTCAAGGCGTCGCTGGGCGCGCTCTTCGGCGCCGTCTCCGGAGTCTTCGCGGGCAACCAAAAGGAGATGATCGCGGAGGTTCGCGAGCTGGCCGCCGAGCTGCGCCAGCTTGCGAAGGTCATCCACGAGAACGAGGACGGGATCCGCAAGTTCATGCGCGCCTTGGCGCAGATGAAGGCCGCCGACATCGAGAGCATGATCAAGCACTGGACCGAGGTGGCGAAGGGCGCTGGCAAGGCCGGCGAGGCGACCGAGAGGGCGAAGAAGGCGGCCGAGGAGATCAAGAAGAAGACCGGCATGGGCGACTCCCCGATCGGTCCTGGCGGGCTCCCTGGTGGAGACGGCGCCGAGAAGTGGCAGGTGTCGCTCGACGCCGGCGACGCCGCCAAGGACGCGCTCGGCGACAAGGGGGCCGACGTCGGCGACGCGATGTCCAAGGGCCTCACCGACGGCATCGCGAACGGCGAGTCGGCCGCCGTCACCGCTGCGGTCGCGATGGTCACGAACGCGATCGCCGCCGCCCGCGCCGCCGCGGACGCGCACTCCCCCTCGCGCATCATGGCGAACCTCGGCGACGTCGGCTTCGGCGGCGGCCTCGTCGCCGGCATGGACGCCGCGAACGACAACGTTGGCAAGGCGGGCGCGAAGCTCGCGGGCGCGGGCATGGGCGGCGCCGCGGCCGGCATGGGCGCTGTCCCCGCGGCTGGCGCCGGAGGCGGCAAGGCGGGCGGCGCAGGCGGCGCGCCGATCACCATCACCGTCACGGCGGGCCCGAACGCGAGCGCCCAGGACGTCGCGAAAGAGGTCGTCATCAAGCTGCGCGAGCTCCAGGCGGAGGCCGCGTGACGACCTCGGCCCCCAACGCGCCGCCGCCCGGAGCGCAGGGAGACCCGAACCCCTCGAGCGCGCCCGCGTCGCCGGGCGTCGATCCGGACTCGTGGGAGACGTTCGTCATTGGCTCGTGGACGATCAAGCACCCGATCGCGATTCTCGTCGAGTTCGACGGCGCGGCGCTCAAGACGGATGACCAGAAGGCAAGCGGCACCGACAAGGCCAAGATCAAGGTGAGCGGCGTCGAGAACGCCAAGGGCGCGATCAAGTTCCAATGGACCCAGGCGTCTGACGACGTGATGTTCGCCTTCATGATGGATGTCGATCCGAACGGTCCCAACAAGGGGAAGCCGCTCGACGTCGTGCACCCCGAGTTCACGCTGAACCGCGTCTCGCAGATCCTACCGACGCAGTGGAAGAAGCTCATCCGGAAGGGCGACTGGCGCGAGCGCACCCTCGAGATCAAGGAGTGGACGGCGCCCGCGGCCGCCACCGCCGGCGCGACCACGACGCCGAAGAGCGCGGGCGCCGCGAGCGGCTCGACCACGGTGACCGGCTTCGGCGGGATCCCTGGAAACAAGGTCACCTTTCCGAGCCCGCCGAGCACTTCGCCATGAGCACCGCGATCCTCCGCACGGCGGCCGGCGCCCAGATGCAGATCATCGCCGGCAAAATCACGATGCCGCTCCTCGGCGCGTGGCAGGCTCACCTCGAGCTCGGCGAGACGAGTGCGCCCACCGGCGCCGTCACCATCGAGCTCGCGCGCGAGGGCTCGCCCCCGGTCCTCTGGCAGGGCTTCGTCGACCACGGCGACACCTGGCAGGGGCGGCAGAAGATCGTCGTGCGCGCGGGCTCCGGGGGCCTGGCGCAGAAGCTTGACCGCCGGGAGTACCTCGCGGGCGCCGCCGCCGTCCCTGCGGCGCAGCTCGTCGGCGACGTCGTGCGGCTCGTCGGGGAGGTCCTCGCGGACCCCGCCCAGGCGGCGCTCACGGGCCTCGGCTTCGCCCGGTGGGATCGTCCTGCCGGCGATCCCGCGTCGCGCGCCGTCGGGCGCGTCGCGAGGCGCCTTGGGCTCGGCTGGCGCGTCCTCGACGCGGGCACGATCTGGATGGGGCCCGAGACGTGGCCCGCGGTCGACGACCGGCTCGTGAGCCTCATCGAGGACCGCGACGGCGACTTCCTCGCCGACAAGTGCGCTCCGGACGCCGCTATCCTGCGCCCGGGTACGACGGTATCCGGGCGGCAGATCTACCGGGTCACGTACACGATCGGAGAGGGCGCCCCCCGCGCCGAGCTCCTCTACCGCTCCGACCGCTCCGACCTGTCCGACGCGATCCGATCCGTCTCGACGCCTGACCCGCTTGCCCTTGTGTACGAGGCGAGGGTCGCGACCCAGCACGCCGACGGGACGCTCGACCTGGCGCTGGACGAGCCCCTCCTCCCCGAACTGCGGGGCGTGAGGTACCGGAGCATGAGCGGCATGGCCGAGACCTTCGCCGGCGGCGAGAGCGTCCTCGTCGCCTTCCTCGCCGGCCGCGAGGACGGGGCCATCGCGTGGGGCTGCGCGCAGGACACGCTCGCGACCCATGCGCTCGCCCTCGTCGGCGACGCGTGCTCCTCGCTCCTGCTGTCCCCTGGCGCGCAGGCGCTCTCGGTCGTTCCCGCGGGCACGCCGCTGTCGATCCCGCTTGCCATCACCGGGCCCGGGCACAAGCGGGCGAAGGGAGAGAGCGCGTGATCACCGCCGACACGACGCCCGTGGCGCTCGCCGCGCTCGCCGACTTCTCGACCTTCCCAGCGACGGCAGACGGATCGCTCGCTCTTGACCTTACGGCGCGCAAGATCTACGGCGCCGCGGTCGTCGTCGAGTGGGTCGCCCGCTCGTGGTTCACGCCGCGTGGCTCGCTCGCGTGGGCGACGGGCCTCGGCGAAGACGTCCGCGAGCTCGAGAACGTGACCCTCGATGGTCCGACGGTGCACTCGTGGCGCGGGCGCCTTATCGCCCAGGCCCGGAAGCGGCCCTTCGTGCAGGACTGCCTCGTCGCGCTCTCGTGGGCGAACCGCGTGACCACGATCAACGCGCGGCTCGTGCTCGTCGACGGCAAGGCTTACCCGCTGATGGTCTCGCTGCTCGCCGCGTCCAAAGTGATCCTCACGCTCCCCGGGTGATCCCATGTTGACCTACGCGCAGGCCCTTGCCGTCACCGACCCGCTCACCCTCGAGGCGACGATCCTCGCCGACATCGCCGGACAGGGCGTCGACCTGACGGGATACGACGACTTCAGCACGCCGAAGGCGCAGATCAACGAGCAGGGGCGCGCGCGCAACGCCGAGCAGCTGATCCGATCGATCCTCGCGCAGACGGTCGACCCGCTCGCACTCGCGTTGCTCTCGACGGATTGGGTCGACGTCGTATGCAGGGGCGCCTACCAGGAGCCACGCCTCCACGCCCTCGCGACGATCGGCACCGTGGTCGTCAGCGTCGCGTACGGCTCTGGTCCTTACACCTACTCGGCCGGCGATATCCTGATCCAGGACGTCGCGACTGGCGCCTACTTCACGAACGCGAACACGGCCGCGCAGGGGGCGGCGACCTCGGCCGCCGCGACGATGCCCTTCACGGCGCAGACGCCCGGGGCCGCATCGAACCCCGTCGGTTCGCCGACCTTCAAGCTCATTTCGGCGCCGTCGGGCAAGTCGCTGGGGCTCTCGTTCGGTTCGTGGGTGCGCACACAGGCGGGCGCCGACGCCGAAGGAAACATCGCCTTCGTGACGCGGTGCCAAGCGAAGTGGGGCACGCTCGGCGCCGGCGGCAACGTCGACGCTTACAACTACTGGATCCCGACGGGCACGCCGGCGATCGCGAAGTGGTACGTCGACGACTCGAATCCCGGCGGCGAGGGGACGACCTACGTCTACCTCGCGGATGCCGCGGGCCCCGCGACCGTCGGGGAGATCTCAAGCGTCCAGGCGTACCTCACCGCGCGCCGCGCGCTCGGCTCGGGGCTCGTGACTGCGTTCGCCGCGCCCGCGTTCTCGGTCCCGTTCTCGGCGCAGCTCCTCCAGGACGGATCGAACGGCAGCGCCGTCGCGAACGCTGGCGCGGCGATTGCGCTCCTCCAGGCCGCCCTCCCCCTCGGGGCCATCGTCGACGCCGCGCTCGTCATTGCGCTCCTCCGCGGCATGCCCATGGCGACCGCAGACATCGCGCTCACCGCCGGCGGATCCAAGGTCGTCCAGGTCGGCGCGCTCGGTTTCGGGGGCGTGGTCGGGCTCGTGTCAGAGTCGCTCTCCCTCGCCGGCGTGAGCGTGCCGAAGGGCAACGTTGCGACCCTCTCGGCGAGCATCACATGAAGGGATCGTTCGTCGACTTCCGCCTCGGGGGCGTGCCGCCGTGGATCGCAGGGCCGACGGGAGCCGCGATCCAGGTTGCGCTCGGCAACGACCAGAACGCGCACGTCGCCGGCCTCGAGGACACGGTCAAGATGTCGTCGCCGTTCCTCTGCGCCTCCGACGCGCTAGACGCCGTGGGTCGGCGCTTGGGGCTCGTGCGCTACCCGGGCGAGCCGAACGGGACCGCGCCCATCGGCAGCTCGGCAGGCACGGGCTACCGCGGGCGCCTCTGCGGCGCGTGGGACGCGTGGAGCTGGGCGGGCACCTCGAAGGCGGTCACGGACCAGCTCGTCGCGTACGGAATCCCGAACGTGTCCGTCACCACGGACGACGCGATCACGTTCTACGCCTCGCACTACTTCTCGCGGTTCGATGTCACGCTCGGGCCCAACTTCGGCACGCTCGCCGTGTCGCGCTCCTGCATCGCTCCGCTCGTGGCGACGACGATCGTCGGCAGCTTCGGCGTCCCGCCAGTTGGAACGCCGGGCACGGTGCAGATCGACGGCAACCCGTTCGTCGCCGGCAACGTGGTCTACATCGGCAACGGCGGAAACGGGCCCGCCGGATGGTTCTCGACGGGCAACTCGACGGGCGGGTTCACCGCGTTCACGAACCTCGGATCCGCCGCCGCCGCATGCTCCCTCCTCGGTCTGCTGCCAGGCACGCTCGGCGCCGGCGTCAACGCGGCGCCGGGCACGACCGTCAACGTCGGCGCGATGATCGTCATGGCCTACACGGGCGCGATCGTCACCGGCGGGACACCGGCGCTCATCGGGCCCGGCGCAGCCGGCACGCCGATTGGATTCCAGTTCGCAAACGCGGCCGACCGCCAGGCCGTGAAGAGCATCATCCTGAAATGGAAGAGCGACCACGGCTATCCCGGGAGGATCGTCCTGCTTTGGGATGCCCAAGCGCACACGAGCGCATGGCCGTTTTCCACCGGGTCCACGTACATCGGCCGCATGATCGGCCTCAACATCTGGATCGGGACCACTCCGATCGGCGGATACGACAGGAGCTAAGACCATGGGAGTCACGAACTACAGCCCGAACAACGGGTGGCCCGATTGGGAGGGCAACTCGGCCGGGCCGATCCAGTTTCCGCAGGACGGCGACCCGATCACGTTCGAGGTCAACTACATCGGCGCGGGCGGCACGGCCGCCAAGCACGGCATCTTCGGCAAGCTCGCCGACTCCGTGTTCTTCTTGAAGCGCGCGCTGATGGGGACCGCGGCGCCGAACGTGCCGAGCCTGACCCGCGAACAAGAGCTCCGGATCGTCAACGTCAAAACGCCCGGGACCGAGGTGGTCAGCGGCGGCGGCACGCGCTCGGCTTACCTCGGACAGCAGGAGGGCGCGGCGCAGACCGGGACGATTCCCGCGGCCAAGTCCAAGGCGAGCGGCGCGGCGGGCGAGTTCTTCTGGCTCGCGCTCGACCTGCCGCCCGCGGGCACGCTCGCGTCCGTGTCGATCTCGACGATCGGAAACCTCGTGGCCAATCCGCCCGCGCACACGCCGACGTACCAGGTCGTGAAGTACAAGGGCAACACGGCCGAGGTCTCCGTATCGGGAGCCGCGACGGCCGACGCGCACAGCGGGAATTGGCTCTCGACCGTCGTCGCGACCGCGATCACGGTTGGTGTCGCCATCGACCCAACCTACAAATACGCGGTGCTCGTGACGTCGCCGTGGGACGTAGGCTTCTCGACGATGCTCGAGGTCCGCGGCCTCAACTTCGCGCTCGCCTGAGAGCTACCGGCACCGACCGACGCTGCACGCCCCGCACGAGCAGGGCGTGCCGTTGGCGACCGGAGCGCCCGACGTGTCGAGACACTCGGGGTCGGGGGCGAAGCCAGCGGCATCCGGTGCGCAAGCGCCCGCGTCCGTGCTCGCCTCCCCGAGCTCGCTCCCGCCGCTCGAGCACGCCGCCATCGCCACCGCAACCAGTCCGCCTAGGATCGTCTTCATGCCGTCCAGCATGCGACCGCCGTCCCCAACGCGCCCGAACGCGCCCGAACGAGCACGAAACCGGCGACGCTGTCCCTAGTCGCTGGCGCGTGGTAGGCTCGGGTCACCCACCCGACGAGGCGACCTGACGGGCGCTCGACTCCGGCAAGGAGCGAATCAGCGGCGAGAGGGCTCAAAATGGCTCTGATCCGCGCTGTGGTGCGCAACGTTCTGGGGTTCGTCGGGACGGTCGCGGAGTCGCTCAAGGACACCGACTCCCCCACCAACCCAGCGCTGGCCGCCGATCGTTCGCTGTGGGTACGCGACGCCGGGAACGGACGAGGCATCGTCGACGACATGGCCGCCACGATCGGCGCGGGTGACATCGACGCCACCAAGGACACGTTCACGACCGGGGCGAGCGGCAAGGTGCTGGGGCCGGTGAAGCGGATCCGCCTGATCGCTGGCTCCGGTCCGCTCGTCTACGTGGACGACCCGACGGGTACCACGCGAACGATCGCGCTGCTGGCGGGCGACGAGATTTCAAACATCTCGATTCGCACGATCAAGGGCACGAACAACGGCACGGGTGCAGGGATCCTGCTTCGGGTGGGCTGGTGACCCCCCGCATCCGCGCCGCGCTGCTTGCGCTCCTCGTCCTCGTGCTGGGCGTGGGCGGCGGGTACGCCGGCTTCCGCCTGAAGGTGCGGGGGCAGCCGAATCGGATGAACGCGCTGGGGGGCGGGGCGGGGAGCTTGGGCGGCGTGCTGCAAGTAATCGGCGCCGGCGTCGTCGCGCCGGTTACTTGGGTGGCCAATTCGCTCGCGCCGCCCGTCTACTCCCCGGCGTGGCGCGTGACACAGGGTTCGCTTGCGCCATCCGTGCAGCCGTTCGCCGGCGTTTCGACGGCCGGATATGCCACTCGCGGCCTCGTGTGGATCAACCGGCAGATCGGCGGCGCAAACACGTGCCCGGCGAAAGGGTACCTAGAGCGTCCGGTTACGACGCCCGTAGGCGTAACGGGAATCCAGCTCCAATGGGACGAGGTACAGCGAGACGCGGATGGGGCCTCGCCCGCGTTCGCGCTTCAAGTCTACGACGCGCCGGGGCTGTCACAGATCAGCACGACGAGCTTTACGCCGTCCGCCTCGTCCACGACTGTTGCCACGGCAACGGTCGCCGTCGTCGCGTCGACGGAGTATCGAGTCCGGATCAGTTGTCTGACCGGGGCGCACTTCCTCGCGGGGGCCTTTCGTGTGGCGCCCGTCACGTCGACGGACGCGCGCTACACGAGCGGCTTCGCGCGGCTCGACGTGGACGTGAGCGTCTTGCAGGACTCGAACGAGGTCGGCTACGTCAACCCGAGATACGCCGCCCAGACCGAGTTTTCGCACGTCGAGCTGTCAACAAACGCGCCGTGGGTCATCGTCGAAGCCTACGATAACATCGGCGATTACATCGGTACGGGGGCCAACGGGAATGACAACCTATCCGTCTCCATCAACGGCGCGCCGCTCGACCCTACGCTCGCGCCGACGGTCGGCGCAGTGTCCTACAGCGCGATCGCGCTGACCAGCGGGGCATCTCCCAGCGTGTTCCGACGCGTCGGCATCAGCGCAGGTCCCCAGTCTGTGACGGGGCTTCCCGCGCCCGTGCTCGAAAATCGAGGGACCTTCATCGCAGGGATCTACGTCCCAACGGCGTTCGGCGTGAGTACGCAGGTGCTACCGGCAGATCGGCCCGCTAGCGGCGAAACGATCGTGCTGTACGGAGACAGTAAAATCGCGGGCTTCTATTCCGACGTTCCGGCGCGCGACTCGGTTGCGTTCCAGCTCCGGTCACTTGGACATCGCGTCATCTCGAACGCGTACGGCGGCGGGTCGCTCGCTACGGACGTGGGAACCACGCTTTCCGCGACGTCCGCGCCCATGGTCGCGATGGCGACGAAGCTCTGCAGGTCGCAACCGACGCAGATTATCCTTGAGATGGGGCGCAACGACTTCACCGGCGGCACCTTCAGCGCGGCGAACCTCAAGACTCAGCTCGTCAACCTGGCGACCGCCCTCCACTCGCAGTGTCCCTCGGCGCTGGTAAAGGTTTTGACCTTCACCCATGAGGCAA
Organism: Coriobacteriia bacterium; assembly: GCA_025361445.1. Lineage (GTDB taxonomy): Bacteria > Actinomycetota > Coriobacteriia > Anaerosomatales > PALSA-660 > PALSA-660. The sequence goes on along the minus strand of JANYLP010000098.1, from coordinate 2,626 downwards.
GCGGAAACGAGGTGCTAGAGGGCGGCGTATCGTGGGTCACGATGCGCGGGAATCAGATCGGCGTGTGCTCGGGCCTGTCCTACTGCTCTGTCCTTTACGGGGATGCATTGTGGACCACGGCCGAGGCGAGCGGCTTTACGTCCGACAACACGCATCCAAACAGCAAGGGGCACACGGCCATCGCTGCGCTGATCCACGGCGTTGGCGCGTTCCCTTGGACGCCCGCGCGCCTGTCCCCAACGATCTGGTGTCAACCCGACGTAGGTCTCGCTGGGAGCGCGATGGGCGCGGTGACCGCGGCCGGCACGTCGCCGCCAACGGTCACGCTCTCGGGCGTCCCGGCGGCCGCGCTAGCGCTCCGCATCGAGGTCAAGCTCGGCGGTTCTCTCGGGGCGGCCTCGTTCCGATGGTCGGTTGACGGCGGCCGATCGTGGGCCGCTCAAGGCGTGCTCACCGGAGCGAGCGTAGCGCTTGGGTCGACAGGTGTCACCGCGGCGTTTGGCGTCGGCCCGTACACCTCCGACAACACGTACACAAGCACAAGCGATGCGAGCGGGTGCGTCGACTCGTCGGGCAGCGGGAACCCGTTCGTGGCAAGCGGTGGGTCGAACCCTGTTGCGACGCTAAATGGCGTCAACGGCCTGCTGTCGTTGACGTCCACCTCGTCAACCTACATCACGCAAACGATTACGATCGCGCCTCCGTACTCGTGGTGGACGGTCGCAACGGCGGCGTCCGCGACCACCACGAAAGCGATCCTTGGAAGGCCAGGAGCGGCTACCGGACTGCTTGTGTATTCGACGAGCGGCACCGCTATGGCCGCAAACGCCGGCTCACAGCAGCAGGCGATTACGCCCGCCGGCGGTCTCACGATCGCGCATAGCTATGCCGGGATCGTCGTGGGCGGCGGGAGCGCTGGATCGGTCATGTGCTCGGACCCGAGCCCTTTGAACCTGTGCACCGCATTCGCGGTAGCGCCTGGAACGCAGAGCATCACAGCAATCGCGATCGGGTACGACAACGGAAGCGGCGCGCAAGGAAACTACACGATCGGCGAGACCGGCATCGTCGGTCGCCAACTGACCACGGACGAGATCAACTCTCTCGGGGCCTACCTTCGCGCCAAATACGGGCTCAGCAACTGATGACCCCCACCGAAACGCTCGCGGTTGTCTGCGGCGTTGGCGGCCTCGTCGTCGGGCTGGGCTCGCTCGTCGAGCGCCTCCACGCGCGCCTGACGCAGCCGCCGCCCGCGCATGGTGTGCCGGACCTCGAGCGCCGCGTGGCCTCGTTCGAGGCGTACCGCGAGCAGCACCGCGAGGACCACCGTCGCGCCGACGAGCGCGCGCAGGACCACCGCGAGCATACCCTCGAGGTACTCGCCGAGATACGGGGGGACGTCGCCCGAGCTCGGCGTCGAGGAGGTGACCCGTGAGCCGTGACAGCGCTACCGCCATCGCGTATCCTACCGACGAAGACGTCTCCGCCTCGTTCCGCATGCTCCGTGATGAGCTGCGCGAGGACTTGGACTGCGACCCCACCGGCCTCCGCGAGATCGTGACCGCAGCCGAGGCCGCGCGCATCGTCGCCGCTGCTGAGACCCACCCGAGAAAGGACCACTGACCATGCCCGCAATCTCCTGGCCCACTGCCGCAATCGTCCTCGGCGCGCTCGCCGTGCTCGGCGTCCTCGCGTGGCGAGACCCCGCCGCAATCACCCCTGCCATCGTCGGCATCCTCGGAACGTTCGGCGCCGCGGTCGCCCCGAAGCTCCTCGCGAGCAAGCCCGGAGGTGCGTCGTGAACGAGCCTGAAGTCCAGGCGACCGAGCCTGAGCGCTACGAAGATCGCCCGCTCGTGCCGCGAGCCGTGACCATCGCCCTCGCCGCGTTCGTGGCCATCGTTGCGCTTCTCGTCGCGATCGGTTCCAGCGGCTGCACGCCCGGCGCACGTGCGACCGCGGGCGGCGTCGTGTCCAGCGTCGCGCCGTTCGTCCCGATGATCTGCAAGGTCATCCCGAGCCTCGCGGGCTCCGAGGCGTGCGCCGCGACCACGGCCGCGATCGACGACGCCGCGCAGCTCGTCGCGACGCTGCTGACGGCGCTCGGCGACCGCAAGGCCGCGACGCCCGCCGACCTCGCGCCCGAGCACTTCGTCCTGCGCACCGCGCACGGGGACGCGTATGTGACCCTGCCCGCGTGGCAAGCCGCGATCGTGCGCGCGAAGGTGGCGCCGTGACCTCGCAAGGCGAGCACGCACACGAAGAGTTCGCATGATCATCGCCTCCCTTCTCACCCGCGTCCGCTCGCTCTTCGCCTCCTCGCACGCCGCGGGCGCGCCGATGACGCTCGGGATCGTTCTCGACCCCGCGAGCGACGTCGACCCCGCGGCGTTCTCTCGCGTCGTGCGGGCGCTCGCGATCCAAGCGCAGCGCGACGTCGCCCCCGAGTACGGGCTCCCGCCGCCCGTCATCCTCGAGATGCATCATGGCGATCCGCGGCCCGCGCCAGCCGCGCCGGGCGGGCTCGTCGCTGTGATCTCATGCGTGCCGCTCATCCCGGGCGATCCCGCGGACGCAGGGTGGCATCAGCCGCTTGGGGTTGGCGACATGTTCGATGGGTTCGTTTC
>JANYLP010000042.1 GCA_025361445.1 Coriobacteriia bacterium | reverse complement strand
CTGCCGGCGCGGTCAGGCTGGGCCGCCTCGCGCGCTCCGTCTTCGGCGAGACACCGGCCAGCGCCGACATCACCCTTCACGGCTCGTTCGCTTCAACGGGGCGCGGCCACGGCACCGATCTCGCGCTCGTTGCGGGCCTCCTCGGCTACGCTCCGGACGACGATCGCATCCGCGTGGCCGACACCGAAGCCGCGGCAGCCGGGCTCGTCGTATCGTTCACCGACGACGATCTCGGCGAGGTCCACCCGAACACGACACGGATCACGATGTCCGCCGCGGACGGCAGATGCGCGACCGTCCAGGGCTCGTCGCTCGGCGGAGCGGATGTCGTTCTTACCGGCATCGACGACTTCGACGTCGTCATCACCGGCGAGCTGCCGGTGCTCGTCGTCGAACACAACGACCAGCCGGGCGTGATCGCCTCGGTGTCAGCCATCCTGGCCGAGCACGGCGTCAACATCGCCAGCATGGAGGTTTCACGGGAAAGGCGCGGCGCACGTGCTCTCATGGTCATCGAAACCGACCAGCCGGTCGATTCCCGCGCGGTCGTGGCCGTGGCGGACGCCGAAGCGGTCACCAGCGTGCGAGCCGTCCCCGCGGTCTGACCGCTCGGGCCCTACGTCTGTTCGTCGCCGCGCAGGCACGTGCGCGAACCGCATGATGCGCACGCACCGGAACATACGGTGATCAGCAGCGCGTGGCAGCGGGGGCATCGCACTTCACCCACCGGGACAGCGAGACGGCACACCGGACACGGCTTCGGCAGCGCGCCATGCGGCCGCGCGGCATCGACGCCGTCAACGGGATCGTCGTACAGGTCGTGGGCAGCCATCACATCGCTCCGAACGCCGTGAGGATCCGCGCGACGACGCCGCCGAGCAGGAACGCGAGTCCGACCGATCCGACCATGAGCCCGACGAGGTAACGCCAACCGCGCTCCTTGAGTATGACCATCACGCTGGCGATGCACGGTACGAACAGCGTGATCGTCACCATCGCCACGAGCAACTGCCCGTCGGTGAGGTTCATCGTGAAGAAGCCCGCCGCTCCGAAGTCCCGACGCACGAAGCCCATGACGAAGGCGGTGGCGGCCTGCGGCGGAAGCCCGAGCCAACCGACCGTCAGCGGCCTCGCGACACCCTGGATCCAGGTGAGCACGCCGCTGACCTGCAGCACCGAGATGAACGCGGCTCCGACCAGGAAGAACGCAGCCACCTCGCGCATGAACTGCCACACCTTGAGGCCTGACTTGCGTGTGACGTTTCCAAGCCGCGGCATTCGAAGCGTGGGCAGGTCGATGAGCAGCGCTGTGGACGTTCCCGGTGTCACGCGCTCCAGCACGACACCCACGACCCCGAAGATCAGTATCAGGATCGTGAAGTACGCGAGCGAGTCGTACCACGCGACGCGCGTCATGAGGGCGGCGATCACGGCGATCTGGGCGGAACACGGCACGGCGATCGCCATCAGCGCTGTCGCGATGAATCGCTCTCGCTTGCTGCCCAGGATGCGGGTGGTCAGCGTCCCCATCGTCACGCAGCCGAGGCCGAGGATGAGCGGGATGACCGCGCGTCCGTTGAGGCCCATCGAGGTCAGCGCCCGATCGGACAGCGCCGCGATGCGCGGCAGATAGCCTGAGTCCTCGAGCAGCGACAGCAGCAGGTAGAAGGCCGTCACGAGCGGGAGGATGACGCCGAGCAGGTACGTCGGCGTCATGGTGAGGACGCCGAACTCACCTGCGAGCACCGTGTGCACCACGGAGCCGACCGGTGTGAACGACGCCACCAGGCCGGACACGAACGGCACCCAGTAGGCGTTCATCGCACCCTCGGTGACCTTGACGATCCCGCCGGCCACACCGACTCCGATGACCTCGTACATCGCGAAGAGCAGCAGCATCAGCATCGGGATCCCGGTGAGGGGATGCATCATCGCGGCCGACAGCCGTGCCTTGAACGAAGCCTCGCGCAGCTCCTCGGTGACGATCCGCAGGGCGAGCGCGTCGACGCGGCGGCGGCGGCGCGTGTAGATCTCATCCCGCAGGATGCCGGGCTCCAGGCCGTGCCGCTCGGCCACGACCGCGTCGCCCTCAAGCACCAACAAGGCCTCCGCACGACTTCCCGTGCTGCCGCAGAGCGCATCAAGCGCATCGGTGAGTTCGGGGTCTCCGATACCCGGGCGCGCGTCTGAGAGCGCGGCACTCAGTTCCGCGATCCCGCGTCCCTCGACAGCAATGGTCTCGACCACCGGCACGCCGAGTTCGCGGGCCAGCAGTGCTCTGTCGATCCCCACGCCCTCGCGGCGCGCTTCGTCCGCCATGTTGAGCGCCACCACCATGGGGATCCCCATGTCGGCGAGCTGCAGCGTGAGGAAGAGGTCACGCTCGAGATGAACGGCATCCACGACATTGATGACGCGGCCGGCGGTCAGGATGACGTCGCGTGCGACCGTCTCCTCTTCGTTGAAAGACGAGACACCGTAGACGCCGGGAGTGTCGACGACCTCGAACCCCTCGTGCATGCCGGTCGTGAGCTCGACGGTCGTGCCGGGGAAGTTCGAGACGTCGACGTACGTGCCCGTCAGCGCGTGGAACACCACGGACTTCCCGACGTTCGGGTTGCCGACGAGCACGATGGAGTCCGACCCGGTGGGTGACCCGCCCCCGGGTGCGCAGTGGCCGGCCATACGCGCTACTCCGTTGCCGTGGCGGCGCGCACGCCGATGCGCCTCGCCAACTCACGACCCACGGCGATCTCCTGCCGTCCGGCCTTTAGGACGATCGGACCCGCAGGGATGCGCGTTATGCAGTCAACGCAAGCGCCCTCGGCCATCCCGAAACGAAGCGCTGTGACCCTGGCGTGATCGTCGTCGACGCTCGTCACAACGAATCGCTCGCCGGCACGGGCGTCGGCGAGCGTGCACCGTGCGCACTGGTCGGTCTCGGGAACGCTGTACGATTCCGCCATATCTCACTCCATGATCCGGCGGCTGCATCACGCCCATCGAGCCGCTGAACTGCGTGGTTAGTATGTACTAAGTCCTACCGCTTCCGTAGACTAACAGGCAAGACGCCGTGCGTCAATCCAACCCTTCGAGCCCCGGTGCTACCATCGGATGCGGTCGGAGCGGCGCTCCGGCGGATCATCGACGCGGAGGAACCATGGCCTACTCGAACTTTGCCGACCTCATCGCCGACGCGGAAGCATCCGGCTCGCTCGGAGAGGCCGTTGTCGCCCGTGAGTGCGATGAGACCGGCGCATCCCGCGACGTCGTACTCGCCCGCTTCCTCGACGCGATCGACGTCATGGAGGCCTCGGTCGCAACTGGGCTGCGCGGGGACGCGCGCTCCCGCTCCGGGCTCGTGGGCGGTGACGCCCGGCGTGTCGCCGAGGCCGACCATGCCTTCGTGGGCGACACGCTCGCCCGCTCCATCGCAGCGGCCCTTGCTGTCGCCGAGGTCAACGCATCGATGGGCCGCGTCGTCGCGGCCCCCACAGGCGGCGCGTCGGGCGTGCTGCCCGGCGTGATGCTCACCGTCGCCGAAGTCATGGGCGCCGATCGCGAGCGCACGGCCCTGGCCCTGGCAGCGGCCGGCGGCGTCGGCGGCGTGATCGCCGCGAAGGCATCGCTCTCGGGCGCAGCAAGCGGTTGCCAGGCCGAGATCGGCGCCGGTGCGGCCATGGCTGCCGCGGCAGCGGTGCAACTCGCGGGCGGTACACCGAAGCAATCGGGGCACGCTGCCTCTCTGGCGCTGCAGGGGCTGCTCGGGCTCGTGTGCGATCCCGTCGGCGGCCTCGTCGAGGTCCCGTGCGTAGCGCGCAACGCCACGGCCGCGGGTGTGGCGCTCGCTGCTGCTCAGATGGCGCTTGCCGGCGTCGAGTTCCCCATCCCGTTCGACGAGGTCGCCTCGGCGATGGGCTCGGTCGGGCGGAGTCTGCCGCCTTCGCTGCGTGAGACCGCGCTCGGCGGCCTCGCCGTCACCCCCACGGGCAAGCGCTTGGCCGCGGCCCGCTGAGACGCCGCGTCTGTCTTCCAACGGGGAAGGCCCCCGCAATCGCGGGGGCCTTCCGGCTGAGCGGCAACCTGCAGTTCGAACCTAGTTGCCCCCGCCGCTTCCGACCGCCAAGTCAACGAGCTCGTCATACGTGTAGGGAATCTTGAAGTATCCGCATACCACCATGTAGTCGTACGTCGCCCGGAGGTATGCGTCGTTGACCTCGCCGTCCACGAAGGCCGCGCCCAGGTCCGAGATCTTCCGCCCGTCACCGATGTACGTGTCGTTCCACTGCTGGTAGCGCGCTGCGGCCGGCTTCGCATAGTCGCCGGCGTCGATCGCCTGCTTCGACGCGTCGCTGTTCAGCTGCACCACCTTCGCCACGATGTCGGGGTGCTTCTTCAGGATGTCGCGTCGCACGACGAGCACCACGTTCGTGAGCTTCGTGCCGTATCCGAGGTCCTGCCACTTCACGAGTTCCTTGTAGTTGAACTGCTTCTGGAGGGCCTTCGTGTAGACCGACCAAGAGAAGGCGGCCGCGAGCTTGCCGGACATGAGATCGTTCATCACGAAGCCCGGGGTTCCCATCTCGACCTTCACCGTGCCTCCGGCGGCCGCGGTGCTGAGTCCCACGGTGCCGAGCGCCTTGTTCAGCATGGCCTCGGTACTGAAAGAGACGTTCATGATGCCCACCGACTTGCCGTCGAGGCTCTTGACGTCGGGCAGCTCCTGCGGCGCCATCAGGCTGGAATCGCCATCGGTCGAGCTCCCGATGATCACGTAGTCATTGCCGCTCTTCCACAGCTCCTGGTTCATCGACTCCCGGCCACTCCAGTATTCGGTCATGACCGCGATCGGAACCCACGCGAAGTCGTAGTAGCCGGTGTAGAGGTTCGGCAGGATCTTGATGTGCCCGGTGTCGATGATGTCGACGGCCTTGTAGCCGCTGCCGGACAGAGCCGGGTTCAGCGTGCCGCCGTCCTTGACGAACATGTAGTGGTCCTGCGGGGGGATCGCGGCCGTCGGCAGGGCCAGGAACTTGAACGTCTTGGAGTCGTACGCCGGGTAGTCCCGGTTGAGAACCCCTTCATCCTTCTCCGGCTTGAAGAAGTGGTTCTGTGAGGGTTCGCCATCAAGCTTCGCGTAGTCGATCTTCGCCGGGTCGTACGCCTTCGTGACGTGCAGGAACATCTCCGTCTTGCCGAGCGTGCCGATCGAGATGCTCTTGCGCGTCTCTGTGATCGGAGGAAGCGGGACCGTCGGCCTGGGGCCGAACTTCAGGAACGCGAAGACCCCGGCCGCAGCGACCAAGACGATGGCCACCAACAGCATGATGATGCGATTCCGCTTCACGTGCCCTCGTTCCTGTTTGCCGTCCGTTGCTCGAAGTCCGCGTGTGGGCGGTACTACTTCTTGACCTTGGAGAGGAAGCTCAGGTCCACGAGCTCATCGTACTTGTACGGGGTCTTGAAGTACTTGTACTTGGACATGAAGTCGTACACGTCGCGCAGGTACGCCTCGTTCGGGCTGGCGTCCAGGTTCATGAGCATGGGCAGGTTGAGATCCGCCACCTTGCGAGGAGAGCCCATGTAGTAGTCCCAGTAGTACTCCGCGCTGGCGTACTCGGACGCCTTGTAGTCGCCCACGCTGAGAGCTCGCTTGGTGGCGTCGTAGTTGAGCTGGACGACCTTCTGGACGATCTCAGGGTGCTTCTTCAGGATGTCGCGCCGTACAACGAGCACCTCGTACGGAAGCCGCTCGCCGTACCCGTAATCCTGCCACGGGATGAGTTCCTTGAACCCGGCCTTCCGCAGTGAAGCGGCATAGGCGCCCCATGCGAAGACCGCCTGCACCTTGCCCGCCATCATGTCGTTCATGACGAGGCCCGGGGCACCGGTCTCGACGGCCACGTTGCCGCCCGCCGACTCGGTCGCCAGCCCCACCGTGCTCAGCTTCTTGTTCAGGATCGCCTCCATGTTGAAGGCGGGATTCATTACGCCGACCTTCTTGCCGGCGAGGTCCTTCATCGACGCGACCGTGGAGGTCGTCATCAACGACACACCACCGTTGAACGCGTTCGCGACGATCACGTAATCGTTTCCGTCCCGCCATAGCTCCCGGTTCATCGACTCGTTGCCGCTCCAGTACTCGGCGAGGACGTTGACCGAGACCCAGGCGAAGTCGTAGTAGCCCAGGTACAGGTTCGGCAGGATCTTGATGTGCCCGCTGTCGCGGATCTCGACGGCCTTGTACCCGCTCGCCGCGAGCGCCGCATTCACCGTGCCGCCATCCTTGACGAACATGTCGTAGCCCTGCGGCGGGAAGATCATCGCCGCGCCGGGAAGCGCGAGGAACTTGAAGGTCTTCGCGTCGTACGCCGGGTAGTCGCGGTTCACGACGCCTTCGTCCTTGACCGGTTTGAAGAACGGGATCGTCGACGGTTCGCCGTCCATGGCCGCCTTGGGGTACAGGGCCGGATCGTAGACGGTCGTCACGTGGTTGAAGACCTCGGTCCTGCCGACGAGGAAGCTCGAAGTGGAGGTGGGAGTGATCGAGCCGGGGGGCGTCGGGGTCGATCCGCCGGACCCCGCACCGGAGCCGACGGTGGGAGCGCAGCCCACCGCACCGGCCAGTACGATCGCCGCCGCAAGCGCAAGTGCTGCTCGAATGGTGTTCTTCAAGGTATCTCCCTTTTCGAGGGCCCGTACGGGCCCTGCGGTGGCAGTCATGCGTGCGCCGAACGTGCCGGACGTCCTTAAACGGACTCCGGAACGCCTGCGTCTACCGCAAAGCGTAGCGCGAGGCGTGCCGTGCACGGGCGGATACGACCGTTCGTCGCGCACGTCGGCGCTCTTCTCAGCGAAGCAAGGTCCCTTCCGGTACTGCGGAAGGGACCTTGCTTCGAATCGGCCACGCCTAGACCGTCCGGCTACTTCTTGACCTTGTCGTAGAAGCTCTGGTCGACGAGTTCGTTCAGCGTGTACGGCTTCACGAAATACGCACACTTCACCATGTAGTCGTAGACATCCTTCAGGAATACCGGGCTCGCCTGCGCATCCAGGTTCGTGAGTGCGGGATTGAGCTCGTTCGACTTGATGGTCATGCCCATGAAGCGGGTCTTGAAGTCGTCGGTGCGAGCGAAGATGTCGGCCTGGTACTCGGTGCCCCTCTTCGCCTGTTGCGTTGCGTCGTAGTTCGCCTGGACAACTGCCTGGACGATGTCCGGGTGCTTCGCTGCGATGTCCTTGCGAACGACGAGGACCATGTAGGGGACCTTGTTCCCGTAGCCCATGTCGTTCCACGGCACCAGCTCTTTGTAGTGGAACTTGTCCCGAAGCGTCACTTCATAGGACGCCCAGGCGATCACGGCCTTCAGCTTGCCGGCCATCAGGTCGTTCATGACCGTTCCGGGGGTGCCCATCTCGATACCGACACTGCCGCCCGCGGACTCGGTGGACAGACCCACGGTGCCGAGCTTCTTGTTCAACATCGCCTCTTGGTTGAACGACGGATTCATGATGCCGACCTTGCTGTTCGCCAGCTCTCCGATGCTCCCGACCGATGGCGAGGCGATGAGTGATACGCCCCCGTCATAGGCTGCGGCGATGATCTTGTAGTCGTTGCCGTCGCGCCACAACTCCTGGTTCATCGACTCGTTACCGCTCCAGTACTCCGTCATGACGTTCAACGGTACCCACGCGAAGTCGTAGTAGCCCACATAGAGGTTCGGCAGGATCTTGGAGTGGCCGCCGTCGAGCAA
>JANYLP010000020.1 GCA_025361445.1 Coriobacteriia bacterium | reverse complement strand
GCACGAAGAACACGAAGGGTAAAAGAAACAGACCTGAGACGTTTCTTTCCTACTTCGTGCTCTTCGTGCCCTTTGTGGTTCAATCTCTTCGTTAAAGCTGGGACGCCTTCAGGGCTTGGTCCAGGTCGGCGATGATGTCGGCCACGTCCTCGATGCCGATGGAGAGGCGGATGAAGTCCGCGCCGATGCCCGCGCGCTCCATCTCCTCGTTTGAGAGCTGCGAATGCGTCGTCGAGGCCGGGTGGATGATCATCGACTTCGCGTCGCCCACGTTCGCGACGTGCGAGAAGAGCCTCACGCGTTCGATCAGCGTCTTGCCGGCTTCCAGCCCACCCGCGACGCCACACACGATCATGCCGCCGTAGCCGTGCTGCAACAGCGCCTCGGCGTTCGCCTTCGTGGGGTGCGTGTCGAGCCCGGGGTACGTGACCCAGGCGATCTTCGGGTGCGCGAGCAGGTAGTCGGCCACCGCGCGCGCGTTGTCGCAGTGCCTCTGCACGCGCAGCGACAACGTCTCGAGGCCGAGCAGGATCTGCTGGGCGTTGAACGGCGACAGCGAAGCGCCGAGGTCGCGCAGCAGGTTCACGCGCAGACGGATGCCGAAGGCGATGTTGCCGGCACCCGGCAGGTCACCGAACGTCTCCCAGAACTTGAGCCCGTGGTAGCTGGCGTCGGGCTCCGTGAACTGCGGGAAGCGCCCGCTGCTCCAATCGAAATTGCCGCCGTCCACCACGATGCCGCCGAGGCTGGTGCCGTGGCCGCCGATCCACTTCGTCAGCGACTCGATCACCACGGTCGCGCCGTGCTCGATCGGGCGGCACAGGTACGGCGTGGCGAACGTGTTGTCCACCACGAGCGGGATGCCGAGCTCACGGCCAGCCTCGGCCAGCGCGCGGATGTTGGGCACGTCGAGGCGCGGGTTGCCGATCGTCTCGACGAACCACGCCTTCGTGGTGTCGTCGCTCGCGGCCACAAAGCCGGCCACGTCGATCGGCTCCACGAAGTTCACCGTGATGCCGAGCCGCTTGAACGTGTGCAGGAAGATGTTCCAGGTGCCGCCGTACAGAGAGGTGGAGCTGACGATGGAGTCGCCGGCGCCCGCGAGGTTGAGCAGCGCGAGGTTCTCCGCGGCGTGTCCGGAGCTGACGGCGACCGCGGCCGTACCGCCATGGAGTGCGGCGAGGCGCTGCTCCAGGACGTCGTTCGTGGGATTCATGATGCGGGAGTAGATGTTGCCGAACTCGCGCAGGCCGAAGAGGTTAGCGGCGTGCTCGGTGTCCTTGAAGTTGTAGGCGACCGTCTGATAGATCGGGACGGCGCGGGACCCGGTGGTGGGATCGGCGGAGGCGCCGGCGTGGATGGCGCGGGTGTCGAAGCCGGGGCGAGTCGAGTCGCTCATGGTTTCACTCCTGATCGTGTCGTCTTGATGATGGCATCGTACGGGACTTCGCGTCCCGCGTGCTCACCTAGAGCGATGCGGGACGGCTGGGCAGCCCGGTTCCGGCGCAGCAGCGCTCGGCCCCGGGCGGGGTCATCAGCATGTCCATCGCCATCATCGACACGTTCAGGGAAGCCATGGGGATCTCGTCTCACCTCCGTCTCTTCGTGCGGGCGGTCCCGTGGGACCGCGGATGATCGTCGCATCCGGCACTCGCCGAGTGGTGACGGCGACAGTAACACAGGCTTCGGCGGCACGCACGCACCGATACGGTGCGGAATGGGCGCGACGGCGCACGCTATGCGTTCGCACACCGGCTCCATGCGATAGGGTGTGACGGTCCGCGCGGGAGAGTGGGTGCGCGCGCATCAACCGTCGGTCTTAAGGGGCTCAGCCGTGCTCTCTCGTTCGAAACATGCCCTCCGCGGCGTGATCTCCGAATACGCTCAGGCCATCCACGCCTTCAGCCGGAGCGCGCGCCTGTTCCTGGTCGCGCTCGGCATCCAGTCGTTCGGCATCGGCATCTTGGTCACGGTCTTCTCCATCTATGTGAAGAGCGCGGGGCTTTCTGAGGCGGTCGTCGGAGACGTCGAGGGCTCGCTCGCGCTAGCCGCCGCCGCGGTGTGCCTGCTGGCGCCCCCGCTGATCGCGGTGTTCGGGTACAGGCGGCTGCTCGTCGCGGCGGCGGTGTTGTACGGAGTGGCGCGGCTCGGGCAGGCGGGCGCCCCGGAAGTGGGAGCCCTACTCGCGTTCGGGGCGCTTTACGGTTCCGGCGACGGCGTCATGCAGGCCGCGCCGGTCTCGTTCCTTGCCGAGAACAGCAAGCCGTTCGAGCGCAGCCACCTGTACACGGCGGACCTCTTCGTACGCGTGGCGTGTTCGATGGTCGGCGGACTCGTCGGAGGGCTGCTCCCGTATCTGTTCTCGGGCATGCTCGGGGAGGTCGACGCCTATAGGGCGACGGTCGCGGTAGCGGGCGTATTGCTGTTTTCGTCCGCGGTACCGTTGCTCATGATCAAAGAGAAGCTCTCACACCCGCGACATGCTTTCGCGCGTTATCTGGAGACGGCCCGGACCTTCCGCTCTTGGGGACACGTCGGGCGGCTCCTCGTGCCCCAGGTGCTCATCTCACTCGGAGCGGGGCTCATCATCCCGTTCCTCTCGCTGTATCTGAAGCAGCATCTGGGTGCGACCATCGGCGAGGTGGGGTTCATCCAGGGGGTCTCGGCGCTGGCGATGGGGGTCGCAGCGCTGGCGGCGCCCACGCTCGGCCGAAAGCTCGGGTTCGTGAAGGCGACCGTGTTCGCGGAGACGGCGAGCCTGCCATTTCTCGCTGCGATCCCGTTCGTGACGAGTCTTCCGCTGGCGGCGCTGGTGTTCTGGTTCCGCTCCGCGTTCATGAACATGTCCTGGCCGACGTGGAACCAGTACACGATGGAGCACGTGCCAAGCAGGGAGAGGCCCATCGTTGCCGGCTCCGTGTCGTTCGGTTTCAGCATCGCGTTCCTCGTCGGCTGCGCGGTGGGCGGACGACTCATGGCGTATTCCTACACGCTGCCCTACGCCATCGCCACCGGGCTCTATGCGGCCGGGGCGCTCGCGACATGGCTGATGCTGCGCCACCATCAGGATCCGCCGACCTGGGTCGAGGCCACCTGACACCTCCTGCACCGCGAGATTCGCGTGCTACCATCGGCGCCGTGGACCGCGAAACCCCGAACACACACACTCATCGTGAGCCGCTCGCATCAGCCGCCGAGCGGCTCGCGTGCGTCCGCGGCGTCCTGTTCGACCTCGACGGCACACTCATCGACACGGTCGATCTCATCCGGGTCTCTTTCCGGTACGCCACCGAGAAGGTACTCGGCGAGGCGCTTCCCGATGAGCTGACCATGCAGAATGTCGGGCAGCCACTGCGAACGCAGTTCGAGGATCTGGCACCCGGCCGCGCCGATGAGCTCGTGCGGGTGTATCGCGAGTTCAATCAGGCGCATCACGACACGCTTGCGAAGTCATATCCGGGGACGGCCGATGCTCTTCACGCGATCGCGGCGATGGGTCTGCCGATGGGCGTTGTCACGAGCAAGGGCGCCGATGGCGCTCGGCGTGGCCTCGCGCTGTTCGGGCTTGCCGACTTCTTCAAGGTCGTCGTGAGCGCGGACGACGTTCCTATCCACAAGCCGGACCCGTATCCGCTGCGCGTCGCATCTGCCGCCATCGGAGTCCCGTTGCAGTATTGTGTTTACGTCGGGGACAGCCCTCACGACATGCAGGCCGCGCTTTCAGGCGGCGCTCTCGCCGTGGCCGCGTTGTGGGGTGCTTTCTCGCCGGAGGATGTTCTTGCACCGGGTCCGCAGTACGCGCTCAGGGGAATCGGGGAACTGCCCACTCTGCTTGCCGGGGAAGCGGGTAGCTAGAAGGTCAAGAGATCGGTCGAGGCGACGCGCTGACGCGTGGGCGCCGCGGATGAGGAGGACGCACGTGAGCAGGGGCAAGATCATTGGTGGGATCGTCGTACTCGTAGTCATCGCCGCTGTAGTGGGCGGGGTGTTCTATTCGAGCACGGCAAACGCTCCTGCTATCACGACCGCGAAGGCCACCACGTCGGCTCTTGCTGTCACCGTCACGGCTTCAGGCAAGATCGAGGCCGCGAAGCGGGCGGACGTGTTCGCACCGACGGTCGGCAAGCTGGCCACGGTCGCCGTCAAGGACGGCGATACGGTGAAGGCAGGCCAGACGCTGGCCGTCATGGACACCGCACCGCTCCGGTTGCAGGTCAGGCAGGCGTCGGCGGGGCTCAAGGGCGCCAAGGCGCAGCTCGATGCCATAGGCAGGGGTGTCCCATCGGCCATCGACAAGGCCGCCGCGCAGGCGGGCGTCGATGCCGCACAGGCCGCGTATGACATGGCCCACGCGGCCCTTCTCGCATACCCCTCGGTCGACGCCACGAGCGCGAGGCTTGAGATCGCCGCCAAGCAAGCCTACGCGGCGCTGCAGGGCGCCAAGTCGGGGAAGTCCAAGTTGAGCCTCGCAGAGAAGACCTCGCTCGCGAAGGCCGCTGCACAGGCGTCGATCGACTCCGCGTCCGCAGCACTTGCTCTTGCTCAGAGCACCCTCGATGACGCGACCCTCGTCGCTCCGATCGACGGGGCCGTCATCTTCAACGCGACGGGCGCGCCGGGGACCGACGGCATGACGCCGCGGGCCGCGACCGGCACGGCCGTGAGTCCGAGTGCGGCGCTGTTCACCGTCATCGACCTCGGCACCCTCAACTTCAACGCACAAGTCGATGAGGCCGACGTCGACAAACTGAAGGCCGCCATGAAGGCGGGTATCGCGCTCGACGCTTTCCCTTCCATGACCTTCAAAGGCACCGTCACCTCGATCCGCAAGGCCGCACTGCAGACCACCACGGGCGGGATCGCCTTCCCGGTGCTCATCAGCGTCGACGGCGCCGGCAAGAACATCCTGGTCGGCATGAGCGGATCGGCCGATATCGAGGTCAACTCGGTCTCCGGGGCGCTCGTTGTACCGATCGAAGCGGTCCTTTCCGATAACGGCAAGAAGTTCGCCTTCGTCGTGAGCAACAACAAGGTCAGCAAAGTGGAAGTCACGACGGGCGCGCTCACCGACACATCAGCCGAGGTTCTCACTGGCCTCAAGGCCGGCGACGTCGTGGCGACGAGCCAGCTCACCGCACTGACCGACGGCATGACCGTTCGCGCGCAGTAGGGCGGGCATGACGGCGGAACCGAGCATCCCCGTCCGTATCGACGGCGGAGAAGAGGAGGCGATCGCGGGTCCGGCGAGCGCCAGGCCCGTCTCCTCGCGCGCGGTACTCGAGCTCCGCGATGTGACGAAGGCCTACGTCCTCGAAGGCGTCGTGGTCCATGCGCTTTGCGGCGTGACGTTGGATGTGAACGAGGGCGAGATGCTCTCGATCATGGGGCCTTCCGGATCGGGCAAGTCCACGCTCATGCACATCATCGGGCTGCTCGACCACCCGACCTCCGGCACGGTCGGTGTCGAGGGCGAGGACGTCGTCGGAATGTCCGCGAACCAGCTCGCAGCGGTCCGCAACAAGCGGATCGGGTTCGTCTTCCAATCGTTCAATCTGCTCGCCCGGACCGGCGCGCTGGCCAACGTCGAACTGCCGCTCGTCTACGCCGGGCTTGGTGCGGCCGAGCGTTCGCGCCGTGCCCGCGAGGCGCTCGAGGGCGTGGACCTTGGCGATCGGCTCCGGCACACGCCGAGCCAGCTCTCAGGCGGTCAGCAGCAGCGTGTGGCTATCGCGCGGGCGCTCGTGACATCGCCGTCTATCGTGCTGGCCGACGAGCCGACCGGTAACCTGGACTCTCGTAGTGGCATCGAGGTCATGGCCTTGCTGCAACGGCTCAACGCCGCCGGCATCACGGTCGTCGTCGTGACGCACGATGCGAACGTCGCACGGCACGGCCAACGCATCGTCGAGCTCCGCGATGGCAAGGTCGTGCGCGATGCGCTCGTCACCGACAGGCTCTTCGCCTCCGACGAACTCGTGCAACTCGGCATGAACACCGCAGCCGGTGCTGACGCGGTCGGAGCCAAGGCGGGTGGACCCGCGTGAGCCTGGTCGAATCCTTCCGCATCGCCATGCGTGCCCTGTTCGCGAACAAGGTCCGCAGCCTGCTGACGATGCTGGGCGTGATCATCGGAGTCTCGGCCGTCATCCTGCTGGTCGCGATCGGGACCGGCGTGCAGGGTCAGGTCACGGGCGCCGTTCAGGGCCTTGGCAGCAACGTGCTCTTCGTCTTCCCCGGCAAGATCAACACCGGAGGAGGCGGCTCCGGGTTCGCGGGAGCCTCGGGAAGGCCATTCTCGCTCTCGGACGCCCGGTACCTGCAGCAGCGGCTCACCGGAGTCGACGCCGTCGTGCCGATGTCTCAGGGCTCCGCCACCGCGAAGTATCAGAGCAAGTCGGTACAGCCGACACTCATGGGCACGACCGACGAAGGGCGTCTCGTCAGCAGCGCGACTCTTGGTGGCGGCCGTTTCTTCAACCGCTCCGAGAACGACGCGGCGGCCCGGGTCGCCGTCATCGGCTACACCGTGAAGACCCAGCTGTTCCCGAATGTAGCCAATCCCGTAGGCCTGACCATGACGATCAGCGGACAACGATTCACGGTGATCGGTTGGTACGAGAAGCGCGGCGGTGGCATAGGCGGCGACCAGGACAACCAGATCAGCATGCCTATCGGAGCGCTGCAGCGGATCACCACCACCGATCGCGTGGCGATCATCCTTGTGAAAGTGACAGATGCCGCCGAAGTGGATTTCGTCCGCGCGCAGATCACTCGCTTCCTCGAGCCGCGCTTCGGCGATCAGGTCACCGTCTTCTCGCAGGACCAGACGCTTGGCATCTTTAACACGCTTCTGGGGACGCTCACCATCATGCTCGCCGGCATCGCCGGCATCTCACTTCTGGTGGGCGGCATCGGGATCATGAACATCATGCTCGTGAGCGTCAGCGAGCGGACGCGTGAGATCGGCATCCGCAAAGCCGTCGGGGCAAGGACCTACGACATCCTCAGCCAGTTCGTCATCGAGGCGATGATGCTGTCCGTACTGGGCGGGATCATCGGCATCCTGGTCGGAGCCGGCGGCGCGCTCGCACTGAGCTCGGTCGTCCCCACGAAGATCACGCCATGGGCCGTTGCGATCGCCTTCTTCTTCTCGGCCGGCGTCGGGATGTTCTTCGGCGTGTACCCGGCGTGGAAGGCGAGTGGGCTCGACCCGATCGAGGCACTCAGGCACGAGTAGCGCGCACACGTACGGACGATCAGTCCCGCAGCCGCTCCATCGCCCACGCCATGTTCTCGCCGAGGCGCTTCATCGTGCGCAGGCCCTCTTCGTCGTTCTCGACCTCGCCGGGTGCCCGGCCGATCCCGATGTTCCAGTAACTCGACCCGACGACCACCATCTCTGAGATCAGGAAGAGGTGGTTCACGGTGTCGAGCGCATGGATCGCGCCCGCACGGCGCACCGCGATGACGCCCGCGCCGACCTTGCGCGCGAGGTGGTTGCCGCCCTGGCGCGACGCATAGCCGAGTCGGTCGATGAGCGCCTTCGTCTCGCTCGTGACGTCCGCGAAGTACACAGGTGAGGCGATGATGATCCCGTCGGCCTTAAGCGCCCGCGGGATGCACTCCTCGCTGACGAAGTCGCGGACCCCGGCACAGTTGCCGTCCTTCGTCTCAGCGCACTTCATGCACGCAGTGCAGCCGTGCACACGCTTACCGGCGAGCTCGAGCAGTTCGCACTCGACGCCCGCAGCCTCCAGCGGCGCGAATACGTGACGGACGAGGGCTTTGGTGTTGCCGTCCTTGCGGGCCGAACCGATGAACGCGACGACCTTCACGGTGGTGTCCTTCCGGTGCGATATGCGGGGAGTTCAGGAGTTCATGAAGTCCTCGGGGTCGACGTGGTCGAGGAAGTCGCGGAACGCCGCGACGTCCTGCTCCGTCTCTTCATCCGGCACGATCCCCGCGGTGCGCATGACCTCGTCGTCGACCACGACAGGGCAGCCGGCGCGCACCGCCAGCGCGATGCAGTCCGACGGCCGCGCGTCGAGCGTGACCCCGCGGCCCTCGCCGCTCATGACGAGCGAGGCGTAGAACGTGCCCTCGTCGACCCGGCTGATCTCGATCCGATCGATGGTCAGCCCGACCGCGCCGATGACGCCCATCAGCAGATCGTGTGTCAGCGGCCGAGGCGGCGTCGCGCCCTGGATCGCGATCATGATCGCCATCGCTTCAGGCTGCCCGATCCAGATCGGGACGACGCGGTGCCCGTCGTCCTCCTTGAGGATGACGACGGGCTGGCTATTGGTCTCGTCGAAGCCGAGTCCGTGGATGTGTACCGGGATCACGCGACGTCCTTCCTGCTGCAGGGCTCTTGCCCCACGCACATGATAGGACAGCGTGGAAGCATCTCAAACCGAGACATTAGGCCGCCTCGGTGAACCGTGATCCCCAGTGATCGTTCCATGTCCTGTTGTAGCGCAGCACCTTGAGCTTGACCATGCCCTGGGCTCCCGGCTTGAGCCAGCTCATGCCCCGAAGCTTGAACCGGCGTGAGATCAGCACGTCGACGGCCTTCTCCACGCATCCCGAGCCGAACAGGTCCGTGCGTGTGTAGTTCTCGATTCCGAGTGCGTTGCTCCTGATGTAGAAGAGCAGTTTGCGCCATGCCTCGAGGCGCTCTTGGGCCGGCTTGGTCGCCTTGAGCACCCGGAGCGCACCGGCAGGGTCCCCGGCCACGCATGCCGATACCACCTCGTCACGGACTTGGACCTCCCACTGCTCCGGGAACACCTGCCAGATGCGGTGCTTCAGGTGGTATAGGTCGAGCACGTAGACCGCGTCGGGGAACACGTCACGTGCCATGCGCCTGATCCAGCCCGCACCGTCACCGATCACGATCGTGCGACCCGCCGAGAGCATGCCCTGCTCGAGCGCGACGACACTCATACGCTCACCGAACGTCCGGGCGTCCTCGATCCCGGCGTATGCGACGCGATCCACGAGCTCGACCCTGCCCTTCGAGACCTCGGCCTTGCTTCCGTAGACCACCCCGCACTTGGCCTCGAAGTCATATCCAGTGGACCGGTCGGGGACGAACCCGCCGTCCACGGCCACGACGAGCGTGTCGGCGCGCGTGCGGGCCACGAGCTCTTCCGGCGCCACGCCGTTGCCGTAGAGCTCGCGGGTCGTCTCCTTAATCCGCGCATCGATCCGAGGTGCCTCGGCTTTCGCCATGCGCTGCAGCGTGCCGTGTGAGATCTCGGCGGCGGTCAAGTGCGAGAGCGTCTCAGCGCTTCTCTGGTAGCCGATCATCGTGGCGAGGTACAGGCCACGCTCAAGGACCGCGAGTGAGTGCCGACCCTTCGGCAGTGCCCGCGCGAGGGGGCGTGAGGAGAACCCGCAGGCGCAGCCGAAGGTGCGCACTGGCACGACGACGGGGCCGCACAGCAGGCCGATCTTGCGTCTCGATGTCTTGACGACGCTCAGACCGGCTCCGCACTCCGGGCACTCGCGCGCACCTACCAGCTCTGTCTCGAGCATCGCGTGCACCTCGACGGCGGCCGCCCGATGCGCCTCGCGTACGGCACCTTCAAGCCCGCGGTCGAGCAGTGCGGTCGTCGGTTCCGACAGGTCGAACTCCACGACACCCAGGTCGACTCGGACTATCATCGTCTCGGACTCCTCTCTTCTTGTGGATTCAGCGATCTCACTGAAGAAGGAGTCCACCTGTTTGGTCAATGTCCGAGTTTGGGATGCTTCC
>JANYLP010000011.1 GCA_025361445.1 Coriobacteriia bacterium | reverse complement strand
GTCCTCCACCGAGAGGGACATGCCCTCGCGCTGGAATACGACTACTGGCTCGAGCGGGTGTAGGACCCGTTCTGACGCAGAATCGGCGGTAGCCCATGATCACCCTCTACGACACCACACTGCGCGACGGGACCCAGCGCGAGGGCATGTCCCTCTCGGTGGAGGACAAGCTGCGCATCGTCAGGCGTCTGGACGACCTCGGCGTCCACTACGTCGAGGGCGGCTTCCCCGGCAGCAATCCCAAGGACATCGAGTTCTTCGAGCGCGTCCGCACCCTCGACCTCAAGACCGCCGTCGTTTCGGCGTTCGGTTCCACGCGCCGCAAGGACACTGCGGCGAAGGACGATCCCGGCCTGGCCACGTTGCTGGGCAGCGGTTGCGACGCGATCTGCATCGTCGGCAAGGCATGGGACCTGCACGTCACGGACACGCTCGGGGCCACACTCGAGGAGAACCTCGCCATGGTGTCCGAGAGTGTCTCGTGGCTCAAGGACGCCGGACGCACGGTGTTCTTCGACGCGGAGCACTTCTTCGACGGTTACGCGGCCAACCCGCAGTACGCGCTCGAGGTGTGTCTGGCCGCTGCTGGCGCTGGCGCCGATGCCGTCGTGTTGTGCGATACGAACGGCGGCACGCTGCCTCAGGACGTGGCGCGGGTGGTGGCCGAGGTCGCGCCTGTGATCGGTGTCTCGGTCGGCATCCACCCGCACAACGACGCCGGTTGCGCGGTCGCGAACGCCCTCGTGGCGGTCTCAGCGGGCGCCTCGCACGTGCAGGGCACCATCAACGGCTACGGCGAGCGCACCGGCAACGCCGACCTCACCGCGATCATCCCGGCGCTCGCCCTCAAGATGGGCGAGGAGTGCGTGACGCGCGACCAGTTGCGCCTGATCACCGAGGTGAGCCACTTCGTTGCCGAGACCGCCAACATCACGCCGAACGCCCAGCAGCCCTACGTGGGCGCGAGCGCTTTCGCGCACAAGGGCGGGCTGCACGCGAGCGCCACGGGGCGCCTCGCGGGCGCGTACGAGCATGTGGAGCCCGGCGCCGTCGGGAATCTCGCCCGCGTGGTCGTCAGCGAGCTTGCCGGTCGCGCTTCGCTGTCCATGAAGGCGAAGGAACTCGGCATCGACCTGACCGGCGACCCCGCACTCGTGGGCGACGTCCTGGACACGGTCAAGGAACTCGAGCACGACGGCTACTCGTTCGAGGCCGCTGACGCGTCGCTCGAGATCCTGCTGCGCAAGAAGACCGGGCGCTACACGCCGCTGTTCACCCTGGAGTCCTTCCGCTGCATCATGGAGAAGCGCGAGGATGGCCGCGTCATGACCGAGGCGACGGTGAAGCTGTTCTGCGAGGGGCAGCGGTTCGTGGCGACCGGGGAGGGCAACGGCCCGGTCAACGCGCTGGACCGCGCGCTCAGGCTCGCGATTGGCGGCTTCTACCCGCAGCTCGAAGCGATCCAGCTTACCGACTTCAAGGTCCGCGTCCTGGACGAGAAGAAGGGCACCGACGCCGTCACGCGTGTGCTCATCGTCTCCGACGACCAGGTCGAGAGCTGGGGCACGGTCGGCGTCTCCGAGAACATCATCGAGGCCTCGTGGGAGGCGCTCGTCGACTCGATCGAGTACGGGCTGACGCGGGAGCGGTAGCGCATCACTCGCCAGCGGCGCGAAAAGGAGGGCCCCGGTGCTCGCGCGCCGGGGCCCTCCTTCATCCCCAGACCATCGGGGGCTCGATCCTAGAAGGCAAGTATCCAGGGCCCCGGCTTGGAGGCATGGCAACCGCAGCCGTACGCCGGATGGGTATACGTCGCACCCGGGGTCCCATGGCACGCGTAGCAGTTCCCGGTTCCGATCGTGGGCTGATTGCCTCCGTGATCGCCACTCATGTCGGAGTGACAGCCGTTGCATAGGCTGTCATGCGACGCCGTATGGTCGGCGCCACCACCGTGGCAGTTGGTGCAGTTGGTGGACGGCACAGTCCCGGCCGCGTGGCAGGCGTAGCACTTCTCAGCGCCGCCCTTGACGTGGATGACGGACACATCTCCGTTGTGGCAGGCGCCCCCGGTACATCCGTTGGTGACGGCGTGCTTCGCAGCGGCGGCCGCGTGGTACGTGCCGGACGTGTGGCAGGTGCCGCAGACCGTTGACGCGGGCCTGCCGGTCGCGTGGCAGGCCTCGCAGTGCTTCACCGATCCGGCTGTGACGTGCAGCTTCGATACGCTGGGCTCGACTGCGCAGGCGTTGGAAGCCAAGTTCGGCCAGC
>JANYLP010000094.1 GCA_025361445.1 Coriobacteriia bacterium | reverse complement strand
GGCGATCGCGTCAACCACAACCTCGTGGGACGCTGCCTGATCAAGGCCGTCGCCGATCCCAAGACCGGTGAGCTCGACGCCGTCCTCCGTGCCGCAGTCGTCCTGACGGACGATGACGTCCTGCGCCACGTCGACGAGTCGGCGGGTGAGGTACCCGGAGTCGGCGGTACGCAGTGCGGTGTCGGCGAGACCCTTGCGGGCGCCGTGGGTGGAGATGAAGTACTCGAGAACGGACAGGCCTTCGCGGAAGTTCGCCTTGATCGGCCGGTCGAGGATCTCGCCCTTCGGGTTCGCCATGAGGCCTCGCATGCCGGCCAGCTGGCGGATCTGCTTGATGTTCCCGCGCGCTCCGGAGTTCGCCATCATGAATACGGGGTTGAACTTGTCGAAGTTGGCAGCCATCGCCTCTCCGACCTCTTCGTTCACGTTCGTCCACACGTCGACGATCTGGCGGTGACGCTCTTCCTTGGTGATGAGGCCGCGGTCGTACTGCTTCTGGATCCCGACGACCTTCTCGTCACCAGCGGCGAGCAACCCGGTCTTCTCGCTCGGCACCTTCACGTCGTAGACGGAGACGGTGACACCCGCACGGGTCGCGTAGTGGAACCCGAGGCGCTTGATCTCGTCGAGGATGCGGGCCATCTGCGTCGTCGAGTACTTGTTGGAAGCGTCCTCGACGATGCGGGACACGCCCTTCTTGTCCACGACGTGGTTGACGTAGGGGTGGTCCTCCGGCAGCGACCGGTTGAAGGTGATGCGTCCGACGGTGGTCGGCAGACGCTCGCCGGCCTTGCGGGGACGATACGCGAGCTTCTTGGTCTTCTCGTCGATGTACTCCTCGATGAGGTCGGCGGCGAGGCGGACTTCGATGCCGGCCTGAAGATCCACGACGCGGTTGTCGTAGGCGAGAATGGCGTCATCGAACCCGGAGAAGCGACCGACCGACGGCGAGTCGGAGCGCATCTCGCCCTCGAGGCCCTCGCGCTCGGACGTGAGGTAGTACACGCCGATGACCATGTCCTGCGTGGGCGTCGCGAGCGGACGGCCGTGGGCAGGTGACTTGATGTTGTTGACCGACAGCATGAGGATTCGGGCCTCGGCCTGCGCCTCTGCGGACAGGGGCAGGTGGACGGCCATCTGGTCGCCGTCGAAGTCCGCGTTGAACGCGGTGCAGACGAGCGGATGCAGACGGATTGCCTTGCCCTCGACCAGCACCGGCTCGAACGCCTGGATGCCGAGACGGTGCAGCGTCGGTGCGCGGTTGAGCAGCACCGGGTGGTCACGGATGACCTCCTCGAGCACGTCCCAAACGACGGGACGGGCGCGGTCGACCATGCGCTTGGCGCTCTTGATGTTCTGGGCCTGGTCGAGATCGACGAGGCGCTTCATCACGAACGGCTTGAAGAGCTCGAGCGCCATGATCTTCGGCAGGCCGCACTGGTGCAGCTTGAGCTCCGGGCCGACGACGATGACCGAGCGGCCCGAGTAGTCGACGCGCTTGCCGAGCAGGTTCTGACGGAAGCGCCCCTGCTTGCCCTTGAGCATGTCGGAGATCGACTTCAGGGGGCGGTTGCCGGGGCCCGTGACGGGGCGGCCGCGGCGGCCGTTGTCGAACAGGGCGTCGACGGCCTCCTGCAGCATGCGCTTCTCGTTGTTGACGATGATCTCGGGCGCGCCGAGGTCCAGAAGCCGCTTCAACCTGTTGTTCCGGTTGATGACGCGGCGATAGAGGTCGTTCAGGTCGGAAGTGGCGAAACGGCCACCGTCGAGCTGCACCATCGGGCGCAGGTCCGGCGGGATGACGGGCACGGCGTCGAGGATCATCCACTCGGGACGGTTCTTCGAGCCCTTGAACGCGGCGACGACCTTGAGGCGCTTGATCGCCTTCTGACGCTTCTGGCCCTTGCCGTCGCGGATGATCACGCGCAGCTCTTCGGCCAGCTCGTCGAGGTTCACGCACTCGAGGAGATCCTTGATGGCCTCGGCACCCATACCGCCGCGGAAGTAGTTGCCGTACCGGAGCTTCATCTCGCGATACAGCGTCTCATCGGCGATGAGCGTCTTCGGGGAGAGCTTCACGAAGGTGTCGTAGGCGTCCTTGAGTATCTCGCGACGGTCCTCGTACTCTTCGTCGAGGTCCGAGACGTCACGCCTGGCCTCGGTCTCGATCTTCTTGATCTGGTCGGCCACCGGCACCGACTCGTCGATCTCTTCGCCTTCTTCGGCGTCGGCGGCGCCCTCGTACAGCGCGCGGGCTTCAGCGATCCGCTGGTCGCGGTCCTGCTTCAGCAGCAGGGCCGGATCGGCGACCTCCGACAGCGCCTTCTTGTGTTCCGCCGCGAGCATGTCCGTCTTGACCTTGAGCTCTTTGCCCATGGCCTTGATCTGCACGGCGTGCTCGGTGCGGAGCGTCTTCTCGACGGTCGCGAGCTGCTTGTCGAGGATCTTGTCCCGCTTCAGACGGTCGGCCTCGAAGCGCTTTTCGGCAGCTTCCTTCTCGGGAGCCGCGAGGCCCTTGAGCTCGGCCTTCAAGTCCTTGTCCAGCGCCTTGAGTGCGGCAGCGTGCTCGGACCGCAGCGCCTTGTGGGCTTCAGCGATGCTCTTCTCGAGAGCGGTCTCGAGCGCCTTGCGCGCGGCGTCCGTCTCCTTCTCGAGCTTGGCCTTGGCCGCCTCGAGCTTGGGATCGGCGACGCCGGCGGCACCGCGCGGCTTGAGCTGAGCGACCTTGTGGCCGTACTGCTCGTCGATGTCGCGCAGGGCTGCCCGCAGAGCGATGGCCTTCAGGGGTGCGATACGGCGATCGCGCTCGTTCTCGACTTCCCGGACTTCGTCGGCCTTCTCGGAATCGAGGTTGCCGACATCCGTGTCGAGCTCTTCTTTGAGCATGACGAGATCGGCCTCGCGGTCTTCCTCGTTCACGTTCGCGATGATGTAGCTCGCGAAGTACAGGACCTTTTCCAGGTCCTTGGGCGCGATGTCCAGCAGGTAGCCCAAGCGGCTCGGAACGCCCTTGAAGTACCAGATGTGGCTGACCGGGGCGGCGAGCTCGATGTGGCCCATGCGCTCACGGCGGACCTTGGCCCGCGTGACCTCTACGCCGCAGCGCTCGCAGATGATCCCCTTGAAGCGCACCCGCTTGTACTTGCCGCAGTTGCACTCCCAGTCCTTCGTCGGACCGAAGATCTTCTCGCAGAAGAGTCCGTCCTTCTCAGGCTTGAGCGTGCGGTAGTTGATCGTCTCCGGCTTCTTGACCTCGCCGCGCGACCACTGCCGGATCTGCTCGGAAGAAGCCAGACCGATCCGCAGTCGATCGAAGTTGTTAACGTCGACGTCGAGCAACGTGTCCTCCTAAATTCAACGGCCCGGCCGGCCGGTTCGCTTAACCCTTGCGGCCCGGCCGGGCCGATTCCACAAACTATCGGTACCTACTCCTGCGCGTCCAAGTCGACCGCAAACGGGTCTTCCAGCGGCATCTCAAGATCGTCATCGTCCAGCTCGGGAAGCTCGTCGAGCGCGCGCTCCTCGATCAGGCTGCCGGCGCCGATGCCCGACAGGTCGAGCCCCAGCTCCTCGGCCGTCTTGAACACGTCTTCCTCATCCTCTTTGAGCTCGATCTCCTCGCCACTCTCCGAGATGATCTCGACGTCGAGGCACAGCGACTGCATCTCCTTGACGAGCACCTTGAACGACTCAGGAATACCCGGCTCAGGGATGTTCTCGCCCTTGACGATCGCCTCGTAGGCCTTCACGCGGCCGAGCACGTCGTCGGACTTGATCGTGAGGATCTCCTGCAGGACGTAGGCTGCGCCGTACGCGTACAGGGCCCAGACTTCCATCTCTCCGAACCTCTGGCCACCGAACTGCGCCTTGCCACCGAGCGGCTGCTGGGTGATGAGCGAGTACGGGCCGGTGGAACGCGCGTGGATCTTGTCGTCCACAAGGTGGAGGAGCTTCAGGATGTAGATCTGGCCCACCGTGATGTGCTCACGGAACTGCTCGCCGGTGCGCCCGTCGTACAGGAGCGCCTTGCCCGTGCCGTGCACGCTCGGGACCATCTCCGGCATCACGTTCTTGCCGTAGCGCTCCTGGGCACGCAGCTGCAGGTTGCGATCGGAGGCCGCGAGCACCGCCTCGATCTCATCCTCGCGTGCGCCGTCGAAGACCGGCGTGGCGCAGTAGATGCCACCGTCGACGGCCGCCTTCTGCGTCGCCTCATCGGACCAACCGACGAAGGCGGCCCAGCCGAGGTGCGTCTCGAGAAGCTGTCCGATGTTCATACGGGACGGGACGCCGAGCGGGTTCAGGATGATGTCGACCGGGCGACCATCCGCCAAGAACGGCATGTCCTCGACCGGCAGGATCTTGGAGATGACACCCTTGTTGCCGTGACGGCCGGCGAGCTTGTCGCCCTCGTTGATCTTGCGCTTCTGCGCGACATACACGCGAACGAGTTCGTTCACTCCTGGGCTGAGGTCGTCGCCGTTGTCACGGGAGAACTTCTGCACCGAGATGACGCGGCCGGTCTCGCCGTGCGGCACCTTGAGTGAGGTGTCGCGGACTTCGCGGGCCTTCTCACCGAAGATGGCGCGGAGAAGACGCTCTTCCGCCGTCAGCTCAGTCTCGCCCTTCGGGGTGACCTTGCCTACCAGCACGTCGCCCGGGAACACCTCGGCACCGACGCGGATGATGCCATCCTCGTCGAGGTGCGCCAGGGTGTCCTCACCGACGTTCGGGATCTCGCGGGTGATCTCTTCCGGTCCGAGCTTGGTGTCGCGCGCCTCTACCTCGTACTCCTCGATGTGGATCGAGGTGAGCATGTCTTCCTTGACGATCCGCTCACTGAGGATGATCGCGTCTTCGTAGTTGTAGCCCTCCCACGGCATGAACGCGACGAGCAGGTTCGTGCCGAGCGCGAGCTCGCCCTGCTCCGTGGAGGGACCATCCGCGATGACGTCGTCGACCTCGACGGTCTGGCCGATCGCGACGACAGGGCGGTGGTTGATGCAGGTGCCCTGGTTGGAGCGCATGAACTTCGGCAGGTGGTACTCGTCGAGCGCGCCGTCAGAAACGCGCAGCGAGACGAGATGGCTGTCGACGTGCTCGACGACACCGGCGCGCTTGCAGCGCACGATCTCGCCGGTGTCAACGACGCTGCGGTGCTCCATGCCGGTGCCCACGAGCGGCGCCTTCGGACGAAGGAGCGGCACAGCTTGACGCTGCATGTTCGAGCCCATGAGGGCGCGGTTCGCGTCGTCGTGCTCGAGGAACGGGATGAGTGCTGTCGCGACCGAAACCATCTGGCGCGGCGAGACGTCCATGTAGCCGGCGTCCTTCGGATCGATCTCCTCCGGATCGCCGCCCTTCATGCGGCACAGGACCTTCGGCCGGTCGAACTTGCGGCTCTTCTGGTCGAAGGCCTCGTTCGCCTGGACGATGTTGTGCAGGTCCTCGCGATCCGCGGTCAGGAAGTCGATCTCGTCCGTGACCTTGCCGTCCACGACCTTGCGGTACGGAGTCTCGATGAACCCGTACTCGTTGATGCGCGCGAAAGTAGCGAGCGAGCCGATGAGGCCGATGTTCGGGCCTTCAGGCGTCTCGATCGGGCACATGCGGCCGTAGTGGGACGGGTGCACGTCGCGGACTTCGAAGCCGGCGCGCTCACGAGACAGACCGCCGGGTCCGAGGGCCGACAGGCGACGCTTGTGCGTCAGCCCCGCCAGCGGGTTCGTCTGGTCCATGAACTGCGAGAGCTGGCTGGAGCCGAAGAACTCCTTGATCACCGCCGTGACAGGCTTGGCGTTGATCAGGTCGTGCGGCATGAGCGTCTCGATCTCCTGGAGGCTCAT
>JANYLP010000101.1 GCA_025361445.1 Coriobacteriia bacterium | reverse complement strand
CCGATCGACGAGTCGGATATCCAGCCCTCCAGCGTGGATCTGCACCTCGGGTCGCGGTTCCAGGTCTTCAGGAACTCCCGCTATCCCTACATCGACCCGTCGATGGATCAGGCGGGGCTCACCGAGCTGGTCGAAGCGACTGCCGAGGAGCCGTTCGTGCTCCACCCGGGTGAGTTCGTACTCGCGGCCACCGTCGAGACCCTGACCCTCCCCGATGACGTGGTGGCACGCCTCGAGGGCAAGAGCTCTCTTGGTCGGCTGGGGCTTCTGATCCACTCCACGGCGGGCTACATCGATCCGGGCTGGGAGGGCACGATCACCCTCGAGCTCTCGAACGTGGCCAATCTGCCGATCCTGCTCAGCCCGGGCATGGCCATTGGCCAGGTCTCCTTCATGATGATGACGACGCCGGTGGACCGCCCGTACGGGACAGCCGGCCTTCGCAGCCGCTATCAGGGACAGGCCGATCCGACGCCGAGCAGGAGCCATCTCGGCTGATGCTTCGATGAGGGACGCGGGAGCGGGAGCGGGGCCTAGAGGCCTTCCGTGATCCGCGACACGACCCAGGTCGGGGTCAGTCCGCCGATGTACTTGCCGACGCGCGACTCCATGAACGGGAGCCAGCGCAGGCGGCGGACGATGTCTCTGCGAAGCGGCGCCGAGAAGGTCGTGTACGACCCGAGCGCCTCATTGGCGGACCCCTGTGCGATCGTGCGTCCGGCCAGGATGCCCGATCGAACGGCGTACGAGATACCCTCGCCGGAGGTGGGCGACATGAAGCCGCCGGCTTCTCCCGCCAGCAGTACGCGGCCGACGCCGGGCACGATATCGGCTCGCGTCCGCAGATACAGGGCGGCGCACGCCTCCCGCTTCACGCTCGCGCCAAGCTGCGGCATCTCCGCGCGCAGCACCTCCAGGAGCCGGTCCTGCTTCTCCCACGGGCGCTTCGTCTTCGGGTAGAAGACCGATCCGACCACGGCGACGTCGCCCTTCGGCATCACGTAGCCGTAGCCGAACTCATCGCCCAGCGACCGCATGTAGATGCAGTCGAAGAAGGGCGGGAGCTCCCCGGAGAGCTCGACGTAGTCCTGGAGCGTGACGTAGGTGCTTCCGGCATCCACGCCGAGCGCCCGGCGTACGGTCGAGCGGGCGCCGTCGGCTCCGACGAGGTTCGCGCAGGCGATGGTCAGTTCCCGATCGCCCGATCGCATCGATACCCGCACGCCCGACGCGTCCTGCTCGAACCCCGTCAGCGCGGTGTCGCCGACCACTTCGACGTTGGCGGGCAGCAGCGACACGAGCCACTCGTCGAACCCCGCTCGGTCGACGTTGAGGAAGGCGAGCGACGTGGGTTTGCGGACACCACGGTCCCAGTCCACGTAGCGGAAGTTCACGTAGCGCGGCTCCAGCGCGATGCTGTCGGGGATCTCACCGTAGGGCGCCAGCGCATCCCGGGTCAGTTCGTGGATCATGCCGCCGCAGCTCTTGTCGCGGGGCATGGAGGAGGCGTCGATCAGGAGCACGTCTCCGCGCTCGGCCGCATGATAGGCGGCAAGGATGCCAGCGGGCCCGGCGCCCGCGATGACGGTGTCGTAGGTGTCCCGAGAGGGGATCGTCACGAGGAGCGTCCCTTGCATGTCACGGCGCGGCACGCGCCTTGCGTACGTTCAGTTTGGCCCAAGCGCGCCATCTGGTGCACGAGAGCGTCGGCTCGGGTGCTACCATGGCGCGCGCGCAAGTATAGAGGACGAGAGGACCCGGGATGGCGAAGTGTTGGGAACAGCGTGGCTGTGACGACGAGATGATGTCGGAGTGCCCGCACTACAACCCGGAGGAGAAGTGCCCGTCGCGGTGCGCGTTCGCTCAGTGCGATCGCACCACGCACTCGGTGACGTCCGATCCGGCTCTCATCTTCGACCCCACGATCGACCGCAGCGTCGCACAGCGGGAGATCTGCACGTACTGCGGCTTCTTCCTCAAGAACGGGCCACGTCTCTCCGGATCCTAGGTGAGCGTGACGCGGTTCTCCGGACAGGGTATCTCCCTAGGTGCACGCGGGCGCAACTAAGCGTTCGCGTAGCGCTGAGCAATAGGGAGGTATCTGATGGAGATGCGCATGCCTCACATGGCAGGAGTCGATCACCACGGAGGCGGGTTCCACGGCCCTCCGATCGCCTTTCTGGGATTCGTCATGTTCCAGTGGCTGTTCATGATGGGGTCGATGGTGTGCTTCCTCGGCGCGGTCAATCGCGGGGCCAACGCCCTGAAGCTCGAGTCGAGGATCAAGGCGCTGAAGGTCGCTGGCGACGAGTTCTCGGAAGAGGAGCGTGCGGTGCTCATCCACAAGATCAAGACCCGCGCCCTCGGTCCGCACTAGACGGTGCAGACGTCGCATTCCGTGCGCATCGCTGTCGGACGCGAACTCGCGGCATTCGGCGAGGAGCTCGAGCATGAAGGCGTCGCCCAGGTGGGTGGCGCCTTCACCGATATCGCCGCCGCCGACGCTCTTGTGAAGTCCTCACCCGAGGCATTCCTGCTGGCGGTGCTGTTCACCCAGGGGATACCGGCGGAGCGGGCGTGGGCCGGTCCGTACCTGTTGCGCGAGCGCCTCGGGCATCTCGACCTGTCCCGTCTCGCGAGCGAGCGTGAGGCGGTGGATGAGGCGTTCGGACGCGCGCCGGCGCTGCACCGGTTCAAGCACACGGTAGCCGGTTGGGTCAGCGACGCAGCCGCCCGCTTGCTGTCGTCTTACGAAGGAAGCGCGTTGTTGATCTGGGACGACGGCCCCACCGCGATCGAGCTCATGGAGCGGTTGTCCTCGTTTGCGGGAATCGGCCGCAAGAAGGCGGCGATGGCGGTCGAGCTGCTCTCGCGCTGTTTCTGTGTCGAAGTCCGCGATCTTGACGGTGGAACGGTCGCCTACGACACGCAGGTCCGGCGGGTGTTCATGCGAAGTGGACTCATCGATCGGGATACACCCGATGAGGTCGCTCGGGCCGCCGCCC
>JANYLP010000090.1 GCA_025361445.1 Coriobacteriia bacterium | reverse complement strand
ACCGAGATCATCACCGAGGCGCTGGCGGCCTACCGCACGAAGCGCTTCGAGGAGCGGATGATCGAGGGCTACATCGCGATGGCCGATGAACACCTGGCTGAGGCGAAGTTGTGGGAGGGCGCCCTCATGGACGGCATGGAGCCCGGAGAATGGTGACCGTTCGAAGGGGCGACATCTTCTGGGTGCGCTTCGATCCGGCGGAGGGTAGTGAGCAGAGGGGCGTCCGTCCGGCCGTCGTGATCCAGAACGACGCGGGCAATCGATACAGCCCGAATACCATCGTCGGGTCGGTCACTACGAAGTTCGCCGCGAAGGAATACCCCTTCATCGTCGAACTGCCCCGGGACGCGCTTCCCCGGCGTTCGGCGCTTGATTGCGCCCAGATCCGGACGATCGACAACTCCCGGCTCCAGGGCGACCGCATCGCGCACCTCGACGCGGTCACCATGCGGGCCGTCGACGACGCGATTCGCGCGTCGCTGGGCCTGTACTGAACGCGGCGTCCGCGCCACCCAGCCTCGCCCGGGGTGCCGCTCGCAGCGTGCTACAGTAGCCGCGACCACATCCCGGTGCTGCCTCCCGGCCGCCGTGCGACCACAACGAAGGAACACCCATGCGCGAGAAGCTCACTTCCATACTTGCCTCATACGACGAGCTCGGCCTTCGTCTCGCCGACCCGGCGCTGATGTCCGACCAGAAGGAGTATGCGCGCCTCGCCAAGGAGCATCGGGCGCGACAGCCGCTCGCCGAGAAGGCCCGCGAGTACATCGCAGCAGTCGACGAGCTCGACGCATCGAAGGAGATGCAGCGCTCCGAGACCGATCAGGACCTCAAGGACATGGCTTCTGAGGACATCAAGTCGATCGAAGCCCGGCTCCCCGAGCTCGAGGACGAGCTCAAGGTCATGATGCTTCCCGGCGACCCCAACGACGACAAGGACATCATCGTCGAGATCCGTGGCGGCGCCGGAGGCGACGAGGCGGCCATATTCGCGGGCGATCTCTACCGGATGTACCTTCGCTACGCGGATACGCAGAAGTGGAAGTACGAGGAGATCGACTCGAGCGAGTCGGAGAGCGGCGGCTACAAGGAAGTCTCTTTCCGCATCCGCGGGGACAAGGTCTACAGCAAAATGAAGTTCGAGTCCGGCGTGCACCGTGTCCAGCGCGTGCCGGCGACCGAGGCTCAGGGTCGACTTCACACCTCCACCGCCACCGTCGCGGTGCTTCCCGAAGTCGACGAGGTCGAGGTCGAGCTCAACATGGGTGATCTTCGCATCGACGTATACCGGTCTTCGGGACCTGGCGGGCAGTCCGTCAATACGACTGACTCGGCAGTGCGGATCACGCACCTGCCGACCGGCACGGTCGTCCAGTCACAGAACCAGAAGAGTCAGCTGCAGAACAAGGAGGCGGCGCTGCGAGTGCTTCGTGCCCGTCTCTACGAGGTGCAGCTTGAGAGGCAACAGGCGGAGCAGGGTGCCGAGCGTCGCAGTCAGATCGGCTCTGGCGACCGCGCCGAGAAGATCCGCACCTACAACTACCCTCAGGATCGGATCACCGACCATCGCATCGGACTGACCGTCCACAACATCCCGGGCGTCATGGCCGGCGCTCTCGATCCGCTGGTCGAAGGCCTTGTCGCGGCCGATCGCGCCGAACGTCTCGCGGCGGTGGTCTGAGCATGGCGGCCGCCCCGAAGCAGGCAGGGGGGCGGCCCGATGAGCGCACCTGGACCGTGGCGAACGCGCTCAGCTGGACCGTCGACTACTTCTCCCGTAAGGGGGTCGAGAGCCCGAGGCGCAGCGCCGAATGGCTCCTGTCAGCCGCAACCACGCTGAGCCGCATCGAGCTCTACGCGCACTTCGACCGCCCGCTGAGCGCTGACGAACGCGCGACCTTCCGTGCGGCGATCGAGCGCCGCGCTGCGGGTGAACCCCTTCAGTACGTCACGGGCGAGATGCCTTTCCGGCATCTCGTGTTGCAGGTCAGGCCCGGCGTGTTCATCCCCCGGCCCGAGACGGAAGTGCTGGTGGACTCCGTGCTGGAACACCTCGACCGCCTTGGCAGCGAGGCGCCTGCGGTGCTTGATCTGTGCACCGGCTCCGGCGCCATCGCTGTCTCCGTAGCGTTCGAGCGGCCCTTCGCACGAGTGCACGCCACCGAGATCGTCCCCCCGACCGCCGTCGTCGCTCGCGGCAACGCCGAGCGCGCGGGTGTCGCCGATCGGGTGACGATCCTCGATGGTGACCTCTTCGGCCCGCTTCCTGTGGAGCTGCGCGGAACGTTCGACGTCGTGGTCTCTAATCCGCCCTACATCCCCACCGCTGACCTGGCGGACTTGCCGTCAGAAGTCGCGGGTTTCGAACCGCGCATCGCCCTCGACGGTGGCATCGACGGGCTCGACGTCGTCAGGCGCATCGCGGAACAGGCGGCGGCATGGCTTCGTCCCGGCGGTGTTGTTGTCATGGAGACCGACACAACATGTGCGAAAGAGGCTGCGCACATCCTGTCGAGGTGGTATGAAGGAGTAGAAGTGAGGCGAGACCTCACCGGACGAGACCGCATCGCGCTTGGCACCAGACGGGAGGCTTGATAGCGATGAGCAAGGTCATCCATATCGATCCGGAGGCACCTTCGGCCGAAGCCATAAACTTGGCGGCCTCGGTGCTTCGGGACGGCGGGATCGTGATCTTCCCGACCGAGACCGTGTACGGCATCGGAGCCGCTGCAACCTCGTGCATCGGTCCGCAAGAGATCATCGACATCAAGATGCGTCCGGCTTCCAAGCCCCTCCCGTGGCTTGTCGAGGCGGAGGACGCGCTCGATACGTACGGCATCGAAGTTCCCGAGTACGCACATCGCCTCGCGCACCACTTCTGGCCGGGCGCGCTTTCCCTGGTGGTCAAGGCGGGTCCGCGCGTCGGCAAGGACTTCACCGACAGCCGCGGCACCGTGGCCCTGCGCGCTCCCGACCATGAAGTCGTGCAGGAGCTCATCCGCGCGAGCGGAGGTCCGATCATCACAACGTCCGCGAATACCTCCGGCAAGCACGCCCCTGCTTCGTTCGACGAGCTCGAGAGCCGGCTCGTTGCGGCCGCCGACCTGACCCTGGACGGCGGCGAGACCCGACACGGCATCGCATCCACGGTGGTCGACTGCACCGGTCCCGAGCCGGTCATCCTGCGCGACGGCGCCATTCCGGCCGACGAGATCGCGTCTGTGGCCGCGGGTACCGAGTAAGGCTGGTCGGCAGAGAGCCGCGGTTTCGATCGATGACGGGGCGCCCTTGTGGGGCGCCCCGTCGCGGTACAATCCCCGAAACCACCGCAGGCGCAGCTGATTCCACACGAAAGGCGACGGCGTGAGGATCCATATCGGTGCGGACCACGCGGGTTTCACGCTGAAGGAGGCCGTGAGGGAGCATCTCGTCGAAGCCGGGCACGATGTCACGGATGTCGGCGCCTACTCCGAGGAGTCAGTGGATTACCCGGTCATCGCGGAGAAGGTCGGGCGGGCGGTCGCGTCGGGCGCTGCCGACCGTGGAGTCATCGTCTGCGGCACGGGTCTGGGCGTCGCGATCGCGGCGAACAAGGTCCGTGGTGTTCGCGCCGTCCAGGTCATGACGCCCGCGTTCGCTGAGATGGCGCGCCGTCACAACGACGCCAACGTGGTCACGCTCGCAGGACGTTCGATCGGCTCCGACGAGGCCTTTCCGATCGTCGACGTGTTCCTTTCCACCGACTTCGAAGGCGACCGCCACCAGCGCCGGGTCGATCAGATCAGCGCCATCGAGGCCGCCGAAGCGTGTCCGACACCGTCCGCCCTGTAGAGAGGCACGTGAACGCCATGGCTTTCCGCTTCCTCGACTCCGCCGACCCCGAAGTCGCCGCGGCCTGCGCCGATGAACTCGCGCGCCAGAGAAGCACGATCGAGCTGATCGCGTCCGAGAACTTCACGTCCCTCGCGGTGCTTGAGGCGGCCGGCACGGTGCTGACCAACAAGTACGCGGAAGGCCTCCCCGGCAAGCGCTACTACGGCGGCTGCGAGCAGGTCGACGTCGTGGAGAACATCGCCCGAGACCGCGTGAAGGAGCTCTTCGGCGCCGATCACGCCAACGTGCAGCCACATGCCGGCGCGCAGGCGAACATGGCCGTCTACTTCGCGGCGCTGATGCCTGGCGACACGGTGCTCGGCATGAACCTCGCCATGGGCGGCCACCTCACCCACGGAAGCCCCGTCAACTTCTCGGGCAAGTGGTTCAACGTGGTGCCGTACGGCCTCGACATGGAGACCGAGACGATCGACTACGACGAGATGGAGCGTCTGGCGCTCGAGCACAAGCCGAAGATGATCATCGCCGGCGCGAGCGCCTACCCGCGCATCATCGATTTCCCCCGCTTCGCCGACGTTGCGAAGCGAGTCGGCGCGGTGCTCATGGTCGACATGGCGCACATCGCAGGGCTCGTTGCGACCGGTGCGCATCCCTCGCCGGTTCCGTACGCTGACTTCGTGACGTCCACGTCCCACAAGACGCTACGCGGACCGCGCTCCGGGTTCGTGCTCTGCAAGGAGGAGTGGGCGGTCAAGCTCGACAAGGCCGTGTTCCCGGGGCTGCAGGGCGGACCGCTCGAGCACATCATCGCGGCCAAGGCGGTGGCGTTCGGCGAAGCGATGCAGCCGTCGTTCGCCACCTACATCGACCAGGTCGTTCTCAATGCCCGCGTGATGGGCGAGGCGATGGTCGAGCGCGGTCTGCGCCTTGTCTCCGGCGGCACCGACAACCACCTCATGCTCGTGGACCTGCGCGCGGCCGGCATCACCGGCAAAGAAGCCGAGCATCTGCTCGAGAGTTGCGGAATCACCACCAACAAGAACGCCATCCCGAACGACCCGGAGTCGCCGTTCGTGACGAGCGGTATCCGCGTCGGCTCTCCGGCGATCACGACGCGCGGGTTCGACGAGGCCGACGCGCGCGAGGTCGGCGGCCTGGTCGCAACGGCCATCTTCTCCCGCGATGACGAGGCGGCTCTCGCTCGCGTGCGCGCCCGCGTGCAGGAGATGGTCGAAGCGCACCCGCTCTACCCTGAACTGTGATGTAAGGTTCGACTGAGGCATTCACGCATGGGGGAACGTCCGGACGATGAGCTCGAAGGAGACGTGAGATGCGGTACGCGCACAACGTGACGGTGGTCGACCACCCGCTCGTGCAGCACAAGCTCTCCGTGCTGCGCGACATCAGGACCGGCCCCAAGGAGTTCCGCGAGCTCGTCAGCGAACTCGCTCAGCTCATGGCGTACGAGGCGACGCGCGAGTTCCAGCTCGCCGAGTCGACAGTGATGACCCCGATCTGCGAGACGACGACCAGGGTGCTCGCGGGCAAGAAGGTCGCCATCGTGCCGATCCTGCGCGCCGGGCTCGGGATGGTC
Source organism: Coriobacteriia bacterium (assembly GCA_025361445.1). GTDB lineage: Bacteria > Actinomycetota > Coriobacteriia > Anaerosomatales > PALSA-660 > PALSA-660. Next base: position 10,996 of record JANYLP010000090.1, on the reverse strand, counting down.
GACGGGATCCTTTCGCTCATCCCCGCGGCGAAGATCGGTCACATCGGCCTGTATCGCGATCCGAAGACGCTCCAGCCGGTCGAGTACTACTGCAAGCTGCCCGAGGACATCGGCGACCGCGACGTCATGATCGTCGACCCGATGCTCGCCACCGGTGGATCGGCCTCGGCGGCCATCAAGTTCCTGCGTGACCGTGGCGCGCGATCCGTCCGCCTTCTGTGCATCATCGCGGCACCCGAGGGTATCGACGTGGTCACGAAGTCCGACGCGAACGTCCAGGTCTACGTGTGCGCGGTGGACAGCCACCTCAACGACCACGGCTACATCGTTCCCGGGCTCGGTGACGCGGGTGACCGCCTCTTCGGCACACTCTAAGGCGGCCACGCGTGATCGACAGACCCAGCTGGGACGACTACTTCATGACGATCACGCGGCAGGTCGCCACGCGATCGACGTGCCTGCGGCGTCATTGCGGCGCGGTGATCGTCAAGGACCGCCGCCTGCTGGCCACAGGCTATAACGGCACCCCGATGGGGCTGCGGCACTGCGAGGAAGTGGGCTGCCTGCGTGAGCAGCGCGGCATCGCTTCCGGTTCCCACCACGAGTTGTGCCGGGGTATCCACGCAGAGCAGAACGCGGTCGTGCAGGCGGCTCTGCACGGCGTGGCGATCGGGGGATCCACCATCTACACGACGCACCAGCCGTGCGTGCAGTGCGCGAAGATACTGATCAACGCCGGCATCGTCGAGATCGTCTACGGCGATGCCTACCCGGATCCGCTTTCCGAGGAGATGCTCGCTGAATCCGGTGTCGCGCGGCGCCTCCATTCGCCGGCGGACTGCTAGGTCATGCGGGTGCAACGGTGATCCCCATCCCCATCTCGACGCCGAACCTGTTCCACATCGCGCTGCTGATCGCGATCGCGCTCGCGGTCACGCTCTGGGTCACTCCCGTAGTGCGGCGCATGAGCGTCCGCGCCCATCTGGTGGACAGGCCCGCCGCGCGGAAGGTGCACACCACGGCCGTGCCGCGGCTGGGCGGCGTCGGGATCATGTCGGGATTCGCCGCGGCACTTCTTCTCGAGGTCGCCGGAGAGATGTGGCTGTCCTGGCAGCCGATACTGCTCTCGGGTGACAAGCAGGTGCTCGGGACAGTCCTCGGCGTCGCTGTGATCTTCATCGTGGGACTCGTCGACGACATCCGTGGCATGAAGGCGCGAACGAAACTCGCCGGCCAGCTGATCGCAGCGGTAGTGACGATCGCCTTCGGCCTCAAGATCGACTTCTTCGCCAATCCGTTCGGACCCGGACGCCTGGCGATCGACTGGCTGAGCTACCCGCTCACCGCACTGTGGCTCGTCGGGTTTGCCAACGTGTTCAACCTCATTGACGGGCTCGACGGGCTCGCCGCCGGGATCGCCGGGATCGCAGCGATGAGCTTCCTCGCGCTCGCGTTCGACATGAACCAGGCGATCGCCGCCGTGCTCGCAGCCTCGCTCATCGGCGGTTGCCTCGGGTTCCTGCGCTACAACTTCAATCCGGCATCCATCTACATGGGCGACTCGGGAGCCCTCTCGATCGGGTTCGCGCTGGGGTGCGTGTCGCTGACTGGCGTCATGAAGTCGGCCGCGGCGATCTCGCTGGTCGCTCCTCTGCTCATCATCGGAGTGCCGCTGTTCGACACCGCGAGCGCGATCATCCGGCGCCGACGTCATGGGCGTCCCATCCATGAGGCTGACAACGGCCACATCCATCACCGCCTGCTCCACCGGGGTTTCACCCAGCGTCAGACCGTGCTTCTGATCTATGCATGGTCGGGGGCGCTCGCGATCGGCGGGTACGCCATGCGTGATGAGATCCTGCCGTCACCCCTGGCCAGGCTGGGCGTTCTCGCCTTCATGCTGGGGCTCTCGGCGTTCCTCGCCAACAGGCTGGGGCTCTTCGATCCGGCGCGCGCCCACGGGGACGACACGAACCCGCGGCGCCGTGATGCCCGGCGCAAGCCGCGCGCGTAGCAGCGCCCTCGCGTGGCGTCTTGCGCGTCGGGGCATATGCGGTAACATAAGCGCGCTTTCGGAGACACCCCCCGGGTCTTCGAGGGACTTCCCGGTCCGCGGCAGCACCGTACTCCGAGCTCGAAGTCGGAGCGCGTGCCGCGATGTACGTACCGGTCTGTCCGCTTGAATCCCGGGCGCGTATGCGACGTGGATCTCTGAAGCGTTGATGGATCGAAGGGACCTGAAGACACTGGGCGTGCCTGCTATCTCGAACGTCGTCGCCTTCTTGGGCGACCCCTTTGTCGCAGGTGCGATCGGGATCGCTCTCGGTGTGGGCCTCCTGATGTTGACGTCGATGGGTGTCCGGTCCTTCACGCCCGAGACGCTCGAGCTCGGCGCGATGCGTGCGGTCGCGATGCTGGTGATCGGCTTGCTCATCGGGTTCGCCGCCTTGCTCGTGTACTACCTGTTCCTGCGTCCCGGGCTCATCGCGTTCGGCCTGGGGCTCGCGGTCGGATTCATCGTGCCGGCCACCGTGATGTTGTTCCGTATGTCCGGCATCACCACGACCTCGACCCAACGAAGGAGGTAACCGGTCCCCGTGGAGAACCTGGGTCCCGCTGTCGCCAAGTTGCTCGAAGAGCTGAACCCGTTCGCGGTGTTCGGAGCTGGAGCTGCGCACGGTGAGGTGCTTGCCAAGAACGCTGTGATGCTCACGAACTACAGCTTCTTCCTCATCTGCGCGACCATCCTGACTGCGATCTTCTTCTTCGTCGCGTCCCGCAAGCTGTCCATGGTGCCCAAGGGCATCGGCAACATCGGCGAGATGGGTGTCGAGTTCGTCCGCAACAGCATCGTGCTCGATGTCATGGGCTCAGCCGGCGCGCCGTATGTGCCCTTCATCGTGACCGTCTTCTTCGCGATCCTGTTCAACAACTTCCTCGGCCTGATCCCCGGCTTCAAGCCGGGCACCGGCACGCTCGGTACCACCTTCGGGTGGGGCATCATGGTCTTCGTCGTCTACAACTGGGTGGGCTTCAAGAAGAACGGCTTTGTGGGCTACCTGAAGAGCTTCCTGCCCACGGGGACTCCGTGGTGGCTCATCCCGCTGATCTATCCGCTCGAGGTCATCAGCCACTTCCTGCGCCCGTTCACGCTGGGCGTCCGGCTCTACGCGAACATGTACGCGGGCCACATCGTGCTCGGCGTGTTCGGCATCTTCGTCGTCATGGTCGCGGAGGCGCTGAGCCCCTTCGGCGCTGTGATCGGGTCCCTGTCGCTGCTCATGCAGATCATCATGTACGCCTTCGAGGTGTTCGTGGCCTTCATTCAGGCGTACGTCTTCGCGATCCTCACAGCTGTCTACATGAGCGGCGCTCTGCACGCCAAGGAGCACTAACGATCGGTCATATCGCCGGGCCTCTCGGCCGGCGTGAAGCGAGTGGAACGGTTTTCTTCGGGCAAGTTCGGGACCCCTCGCACGAGGGACCCGGTGACTAGAGGAGGAAGAGTGGAAGCAACTGCAGCCGCAGCCGTCGCGGCGCCCCTGATCTCGGGTTCGCTGTCCGTCCTGGGAGCCGGCCTTGCGTTCGGCATCGGTGCCATCGGCCCCGCCCTGGCAGTCGGCAACGTGGCCGGCAAGGCGATCGAGGGCATGGCTCGTCAGCCTGAGATGGCCGGCCGTATCCAGACCACCATGTTCATCGGTATGGCGCTGGCCGAGGCCATCGCACTGCTCGGATTCGTTCTCGCCTTCGTCCTGCAGGCCGCCGGCTAGGCAAGATCTCAGGCGGTTGGCCGTCTGGAGGGAGAATCGATGGAAACGCTCATCCCCTATACCTCCGAGCTGTTGGTCTCGCTCGTGTCGTTCGGTGTGCTCTTCTTGCTGATGTGGAAGTTCGCGCTTCCTCCCATCACGAAGATGCTCGACGACCGCGCGACCAAGATCAGGGAGTCGCTGGAGAAGGCCGAGCAGACTCGGGACGAGGCGGAACGCCTCCTCGACGAGTACAAGGAGCAGCTTGCGCTCGCCCGCGTCGAGGCGAATCGCGTCATCGAGCAGGGCCGCAAGGTCGCTGAGACGATGAAGAGCGAGATCGTCGCGAAGGCGAACGAAGAGCGCGAGTCCATGCTTGCGCGCGCACGTGAAGAGATCCAGGGCGAGAAGCGCACGGCCATGGCTGAGCTTCAGGCCCAGGTGGCGGACCTGTCCGTCGCCGTGGCGAGCCGGCTCATCGGCGCGTCGCTGTCGGCCGCCGACCACAAGGCGCTCATCGAGAAGTCGATCGCGGAAGTGGGAAGCATCGATGCGCGGTAGCCAAGCGACCTCCGCATATGCACGTGCGCTGTTCGAGCTCTCGTCGCTGACCGACTCGGTCGATGCGACGGACGTCGGACTCCGCACGGTGGCAGGAGCGGTGCGCGGCGAGCGCGAGTTGCGCGAGGCGCTCATGGACACCTCGATGCCCGTGGAAGCGAAGCGCGCTGTATTGCGCGAGATCTTCGGCGAATCACTCACCCCTGAGGCGCTCGCGATCGTGACGCTTCTGGTCGAGCGCGACCTCACCGAATTCATCTCCGACCTCGCTCGTGAGTTCGGTGAGGTGGCTGAGGCCGAGCGTGGGATCGTCGCCGCCGAGATCACCACCGCGGTTCCGCTCGACGACGCGCTGCGCGCGTCTGTGACAGAGAAGCTCGCTGCCTCGCTCGGACGGCCCGTCTCGCTCCGCGAGCACGTGGACGCCTCGATCGTGGGCGGCGTCGTTATCAAGGTCGCCGGCCGAGTGCTGGACGGCAGCGTCGCATCGCAGCTCGAAGGCGTGCGGCGCGCGCTCGCGACCGACTCGGGAGGCGAGGTGTAAGTGACCGACATCACCGCAGGAAGCATCAGCGAGGCCCTCAATCGTCAGCTGGCGTCGTTCTCGGCGTCGCTGGACGTCCGTGACGTCGGAACGGTGATCGCGCTCGGAGACGGCATCGCGCACGTCGACGGGCTCAAGGGCGCCATGTCGGGCGAGCTGCTCGAGTTCATCGGCGCGGGCGGCCACACCGTCATGGGTATGGCCCTGAACCTCGACGAGAAGGAGGTCGGAGCCGTGCTCCTGGGCGAGACCTCGCTCATCAAGGAGAACGACTCCGTCCGGACCACCGGCCACGTCGTTCAGATCCCGTCAGGCCGGGCGTTCCTCGGCCGCGTCGTCGACCCGCTCGGCATCCCGATCGACGGCAAGGGCGCCATCACCCCTGAAGGCACCCGCCCGCTCGAGTTCAAGGCGCCGGGCGTCATCTCCCGCAAGGGAGTCCACGAGCCGCTTCAGACCGGCATCATGGCCATCGACGCGATGATCCCGATCGGCCGCGGTCAGCGAGAGCTGATCATCGGCGACCGCCAGACGGGCAAGACCTCGGTCGCCGTCGACGCGATCATCAACCAGAAGGGTGCAGGCGTCATCTGCATCTACGTCGCCATCGGCCAGAAGGCCTCCACCGTCGCCGGCGTCGTGCAGCAGCTCGAGGCCTACGGGGCGATGGACTACACGATCGTCGTCGCCGCCAACGCGTCCGACCCCGCGCCGGTGCAGTACATCGCGCCCATGGCCGGTACCGCCATGGGCGAGTACTTCATGTACACGGGTGAGGACGGCAAGCCCGCGAGCAAGAGCAATCCCGGCCGCGCGGTCCTGTGCGTCTTCGACGACCTCTCCAAGCAGGCCGTCGCGTATCGCCAGATGTCGCTCACGCTCCGCCGTCCTCCGGGACGCGAGGCGTACCCCGGCGACGTCTTCTACCTGCACAGCCGTCTGCTCGAGCGCTCCGTGAAGATGAACGACGAGCTGGGCGGCGGCTCGCTGACCGCACTCCCGGTCATCGAGACGCAGGCGGGCGACGTGTCGGCCTACATCCCGACCAACGTCATCTCAATCACGGACGGACAGATCTTCCTTCAGTCCGATCTGTTCTTCCAGGGCGTCCGTCCCGCCATCAACGTCGGCATCTCGGTGTCGCGCGTCGGCGGCAACGCTCAGATCAAGGCGATGAAGCAGGTCGCGGGTTCTCTGCGACTCGATCTCGCGTCCTACCGCGAACTCGCCGCCTTCGCACAGTTCGGGTCCGACCTGGACAAGTCCACGCAGAACACGCTCTCGCGCGGCGCACGCCTCGTCGAGTTGCTGAAGCAGGGCCGCTACGTTCCGATGCCGGTCGAGAAGCAGGTCATGGCGATCTTCGCCGGGACCAAGGGCTACCTCGACAAGGTCGAGGTCTCCAATGTCCTGAAGTTCCGTGATGACTTCCTTGTCTTCGTGGAAAGCGCGTACCCCGAGATCGGGAACGCGATCCGGACCGAGAAGGTCATCTCCGCCGATACCGAGACGGCGCTTCGCAACGCGCTGGAAGAGTTCTCCTCCGGGCTCGAGGGTTAGGCGAGAAGACCACCGATGCCCAACCTTCGCGATATCAAGAACAGGATCACCTCGACGCAATCGACGAGGCAGATCACGCGCACCATGGAGATGGTCGCGACCGCGAAGATCCGCAAGTCGCAGGATCGCATCGAGTCGGCGCGTCCGTACGCGCTCGCGATGATGGAAGTGCTCGGCAACGTCGCCCGGTTCACCGGAGGCGCCACCCATCCGCTGCTCGAGGCGCACGAGACCCGTTCGCGCGTCGTCGTCATCGCGGTGGCTTCCGACCGCGGCCTGTGCGGGGCCTTCAACAGCAACATCCTCCGCCTCACCGAGCAGATCATCCGCGACGAGCGCGAACACGACGCGGAATCCGATGTGATCGCTGTGGGCAAGAAGGCGATCGCGTACTTCCGCTACCGGGGGATCGAGCCGATCGCCACGTACCGCGACATGGCCGACAAGCCGTCGATAGCCGATGCGCGCTCGATCGCGATCCGTGTCATCGACGCCTACACGGCCGGCCGGATCGATGCGGTGAAGATCGTCTTCAACCGTTTCAAGAACGTCGCCGACCAGGTCCCGGAGATCCATGACCTGCTGCCGATCCGGCCGCAGGTCGTCAAGGCGGCCGCCGACGAGCTCACGGTCAACCCCGAGTACGTGTTCGAGCCCTCCGCGCCTGAAGTGCTGGAGCGTCTCCTCCCGACCTACATCGAGACGCTCGTGTACCGCGCGCTGCTCGAGTCCGCCGCGTCCGAGCAGGGCGCGCGTCGCAAGGCGATGAAGTCGGCGACGGACAACGCGGGCGAGATGATCACGACGCTGACCCGCACGTACAACCGCGCGCGTCAGGGCGCGATCACGAACGAGATCGCCGAGATCGTCGGCGGCGCCGCAGCGCTGGAGAAGAAGTAGATGTCAGTCAACGAGAAGGAAGCGCCCATGAACACCGGACGCATCGTACGGGTCATCGGCCCGGTCCTGGACGTCGAGTTCGGACCGGAGTCCATGCCCGCGATCCACAACGCCCTGAAGGTCAAGACCGATTCTCCGATCGGTCCGATCGACGTCACCGCCGAGGTCGAGCAGCACCTCGAGGGCAACGTCGTCCGCGCCATCGCGATGTCGTCCACCGACGGCGTCCAGCGCGGCATGGAAGCCGTCGACACCGGAAGCCCGATGATGATGCCGGTCGGGCCCTCCACGCTCGGGCGCATCTGGAACGTGCTGGGCGAAGTCATCGACGGTGGCGAGATGCCGCAAGTCGAGGGTTACTACCCGATCCATCGCGCGGCCCCCGATTACGAGGACCTCGAGCCCACCACGGAGATCTTCGAGACCGGGATCAAGGTCATCGACCTGCTCGAGCCCTACCTCAAGGGCGGCAAGACGGGACTCTTCGGCGGCGCGGGCGTCGGCAAGACGGTCGTCATCATGGAGCTCATCAACAACCTCGCCATGGCGCACGGAGGCACATCCGTGTTCACCGGCGTGGGGGAGCGTACCCGCGAGGGCACGGACCTCTACAACGAGATGAGCGAGTCGGGCGTCATCAAGAAGACCTGCCTCGTCTACGGCCAGATGAACGAGCCTCCCGGGGCGCGCCTGCGCGTCGGACTGGCCGGCCTGACCGCTGCGGAGTACTTCCGCGACCAGGGCCAGGACGTTCTCCTGTTCATCGACAACATCTTCCGGTTCACCCAGGCCGGTTCCGAGGTCTCAGCGCTGCTCGGTCGCATGCCGTCCGCGGTCGGCTACCAGCCGACGCTGGCCACCGAGATGGGCGAGCTCCAGGAGCGCATCACCTCCACGCGGCGCGGCTCGATCACGTCGGTCCAAGCCATCTACGTCCCGGCCGACGACCTGACCGACCCTGCGCCGGCCACGGCGTTTTCCCACCTCGACGCCACGACCGTCCTTTCGCGCTCCATCGCGGAACTCGGACTGTACCCGGCCGTCGATCCGCTCGCGTCGTCCTCGCGCGCGCTGTCCGCGGATATCGTCGGCGAGGAGCACTACCGGGTCGCGCGCGCCGTCCAGGAGGTGCTGCAGACCTACAAGGACCTGCAGGACATCATCGCCATCCTCGGCATGGACGAGCTGACCGAGGAGCAGAAGCTCATCGTGGCCCGCGCGCGCAAGATCCAGCAGTTCCTGTCGCAGCCCTTCTTCGTGGGCGAGCAGTTCACCGGTCTGCCGGGTCGCTACGTCAAACTCGAGGAGACGATCCGCGGTTTCGACATGATCGTGAAGGGCGAATGCGACGCGCTGCCCGAGCAGGCGTTCCGCTACGTCGGCAACATCGAGGAGGCCTTCGAGAAGGCCGAGCAGCTGAAGGCGGCGGAGTAGAAGTCATGGCACGCACCCTCATCGCTGAGATCGTCACGCCGGAGAAGATCGTCTACACCAACGAGGTGGAGATGGTCGTGGCTCCTACGATCGAGGGTGAGATCGGCATCCTGCCGTTGCACGCACCGCTGGTCGGTGCGCTCAAGGGCGGCGAGGTCCGCGTGAAGGACGGCGATCTGGTCGAGTGGTTCGCGGTCTCGGGCGGCTACATCCAGGTACATGAGGATCGTGTCATCATCCTCGCGGATGACGCGGAGATCGCGTCACAGATCGACGTGGAGCGCGCGCGGCAGGCCAAGGCGCTGGCGGAGTCGCGGCTCGCCGAGCTGGGGGGCGAAGGCGAAGAGGTCGACGCTCTCGAGCGCGATCTGCGCTGGGCAGAGGTCCGAATCGCGGTCGGAACGGCGCACTAGCCTCCCTGCCGCAGGCATTGAATGATCCGCGGGGCCCGGCAACTGATCGCCGGGCCCCGTTCTTGCCGGGTACGGTCGGCGCCTGAGTGCAACGGCTTCGTCACGCGACTCGTGCGGGCGGTGCGCGGACGGACGGGTTCGGAGTACGCTTGACGAGGCGCCTGCTCGCAGCGCGCCTTACATGACAGAAAGGTCGGGCACGGGTATGGACGCGATCGTCGTCGACGGGGGTCGCCCGCTCACCGGTACCGTACGGGTGGGCGGCGCGAAGAACTCCGCGCTGAAGCTCATGGCCGCCGCGCTTCTGGCGCCGGGCGTGACGACGTTGCGCAACGTCCCCGACATCAGTGACGTGGCGGTCATGGCGCAGGTCCTCGAGCGGCTCGGCGCGCACGTCACCCGGACCGACCACACGCTCACGATCGACGCGACCACGCTCACCTCTCACGAGGCGCCGTACGATCTGGTCGTTCAGATGCGCGCGTCCACGTGTGTGTTGGGAGCGCTCATCGGCCGGGTCGGCCGCGCGCATGTCGCGATGCCGGGGGGCTGCAATATCGGGTCGCGCAAGGTGGACATCCACATCGCGGGCCTCGAGCACCTCGGCGTCACCATCAGCACCGAACACGGCTACATCGACGCGTCGGGGCCCGCGCACGGCGCGCGTGTGGCCCTCGACTTCCCGAGCGTCGGCGCGACCGAGAACCTGCTCATGGCGTCCGTGCTCGCCGACGGGGAGACCGTCATCGACAACGCCGCGCGCGAGCCCGAGATCACCGACCTCGCGGCGATGCTGAACGAGATGGGCGCATCAATCGCGGGCGCCGGAACTCCGACGATCATGGTGACCGGCGTCGCAGCGCTTTCCGCGGTGGACCACACGGTCGTCGGCGACCGCATCGAGGCGGGCACGTACCTCGTCGCCGGCGCCCTCGATTCTGGTCCGGTGACCGTGACCGGCTTCGACCCCGCGCACCTCGACATCGTCCTTCAGAAGCTGGAGCACATGGGCTGCCTCGTCGTGCGCTCAGCAGACGCGGTCACGATCTCGCGCGAAGGCCCCATCCGCCCGGTCGATATCCAGACGCTTCCGTTCCCGGGGTTCCCCACCGATCTGCAGGCCGCCTTCATGGCTCTTCTTTCGCTCGCCGACGGTGGCGCGGTCATCACGGAGAACGTGTTCGAGAACCGGTTCATCTTCGCGGACGAGATCGCCCGGATGGGCGCAGACATCCGCATCGACGGGCACTATGCACTCGTGCGCGGCGTGCCGGCGCTCTCGGGCGCACCGGTGCGGAGTCCGGACCTGCGCGGCGGCGCGGCGCTCGTGCTCGCAGGCCTTGTGGCTGAAGGTAGGACCGTCGTAACCGACGTGCATCACATCGACCGTGGCTACGAGGGTTTCGTGGAGAAGCTCCGCTGCCTCGGAGCGGCCGTGAACCGCATCGATATCAGTGATCCCGACGCCGCGCAGAGCCCTTCAGGCGGCGCGAACGCATAGGAGAGGCGAGGACGAATGCTGGACCGCGATCAGATCAAGGCGATCATCCCGCATCGGGAGCCGTTCCTGCTCATCGACAGGATCACCGGGTTCGAGCCTGGGGAGAGTGCGGTGGGCGAGCTCGACGTTACCGGGGAGATGTTCTGGGTTCCTGGTCACTTCCCGGACTACGCGGTCATGCCGGGCGTGCTGATCGTCGAGGCGTGCGCCCAGGTGGGCGCGGTCGCGCTCCTGTCGCTTCCTGAGAACGTTGGGCGTATCGCACTGTTCGCCGGCATCGACAAGGTGCGCTTCAAGCGCCAGGTGCGCCCGGGTGAGACGCTGCGCCTGG
>JANYLP010000085.1 GCA_025361445.1 Coriobacteriia bacterium | reverse complement strand
TGGCCATCGTGCTCGACATCCATACGAGGCGCATCGTGGGCTGGCAGGTCACGAGCCACATGCGCCAGTCTCTCGTGACCGACGCTTTCGAGATGGCCAACGCATCCCGGATCCGCCACGAAGGCGGTCTGATCGCCCACTGGAGTCCACAAGCACTTCGTGAGAAGGCGACCGTCCAGCGACCGATACGGCGCACGGCCCCTTTCGAGTCCATCGGACCGCTCCCTATACTGTGAGGCGCGGTTCTCCGAAAGCGGTGCGCCGCCTCATGCATCTCCGGGACACGGGAGTAGAACTTGACGCGCGAATCCGATGCTCACGACGGTGCCCGTGCTGTTGTCGCCTCCGCTGTGGAGCGAGGCCTCACCGCCCTGGACGAGTGGCAGGCGAAGGTGCTGCTCGCCGCGTATGGCGTCCCCATTCCCGACGGCGGAGTCGCGAGCACTGAGGGCGAGGCCGCTGCGATCGCGGCGGGGATCGACGGGCCCGTGGCCATCAAGGCGGTCGGTTCGGACATCACCCACAAGACGGAGCGCGGCTTGGTCGCGCTCAACCTCATCGGTGAGGATGCCGTCAGGACGGCCGCCCGCTCGCTGCTGGCCCTGACCGAGGGTCACGATGCCCGGCTTCTCGTCGAGCGGATGGTCCGGGGCTCGCGCGAGTTCATGATCGGGATGAAGCGCGATCCGCTCTTCGGCCCCGTGATCGTCTTCGGCATCGGCGGGATCTTCGCAGAGGCCCACAAGGACATCGCGCTCGGCGTGACGCCCCTGAAGGATCGCGACATCGAGGGCATGTTCGCCGGGATCCAGGCGAGCGCGCTGCTCGACGACTTCCGGGGGATGCCGCCTGTGGATCGCGCGGCGCTGGCGGGTGCGATCCGCGCGCTCGCCCGCATTGCCGCCGACTATCCGGCCGTGACCGAGATCGACGTGAACCCGCTCATCATCGAGGGCGCCACGCCGGTGGCCGCCGACGCGCTCGTCATCCTCGATCCCACCGCGCTTGCGCACGTCCCGCACTCCGCCCCATCCCGCGATCTGACTCCCCTGTTCGCGCCGCGCTCGGTCGCCGTCATCGGTGCCTCGGAGGACGCTTCCAAGTGGGGTGGATCGCTGCTTCGCAACCTCATCGACGGCGACTTCGCCGGACCCATCTACCCCGTGAATGGCCGTGGGGGCAGCGTGCGTGGTCTGCCCGCGTACGCCACCATCGCGGAGCTGCCGGAAGCCCCGGACCTGGCGCTGGTAGCGCTGGGGGCCACCTACGTGACCGCCGTCATCAAGCAATGCGGTGAGCGTGGGATCCCGGTCGCGGTGGTAGTGGCCGCCGGTTTCGCCGAAGCAGGCGAGGACGGCGCCGCAGCGGAGGCGGAGCTCGTCGAGACGGCCCGGGCCGCGGGCGTCACGCTCATCGGCCCCAACTGCATGGGCCTGCTCGCGACGCACGCAGATCTCCACGCGGTCGGCTTCCTTGAACTGCGCCCCCAGACCGGAGGCCTCAGCATCATCTCGCAGTCGGGCAACATCGGCGTGCAGCTTGTCACTCGGGCCGAGCGGCGCGGCGTCGGTATCGACAAGTACGTCTCGGTCGGCAACCAAGCCAGCACGAGCGCCCTCGACGTGCTGGATGCGCTGGGCGACGACCCGCAGACCACGGCGGCGCTCGTGTATATGGAAGGCACCGGCGACGGTCGCCGTTTCCTCGACGTCATGCGTCGCATCACGCCGAAGAAGCCGGTCGTGGTGTTGCGCGGTGGACTGACGGAGTACGGTCGCCGGGCGGCCGCCTCGCACACGGGCGCGATGGCCGGGTCGGCGGACGTCTTCATGGCCGCGGCCCGTCAAGCGGGATGTCTCGTGCGCACCGGCCCCGACGAGAGTCTGGATCTGGCGCTGTGTCTCAGCGCGCTTCCTCTGCCGGCTGGCCGCCGCGTCGCGGTGATGACCCTCGGTGGCGGATGGGGCGTGCTTGCGGCGGATGAGGTGGCTCGCAACGGCCTCGAGCTGGCCGCCCTGGAGCCCGACGTCCTCGCAACGCTGGACCAGCTCCTGCCCGACTACTGGTGCCGCAGCAATCCCGTCGATCTGGTGGCGGCCGTCGGCCCCGACCTCGCGAACAACGCGCTGACGGCGCTCGCCGAGAGCGACGAGGTGGATGCCGTCGTCGTGCTGGGAATCCTGCGCAGCCCGTCCACCGGGTGGACGTCGGACGACGCGGTGGCAGCCGGCGTTTCGGGTGGGCGCGGCCGCGGCAACTTCAACGACGCCGAGGCAGCGTTCCTCGAGCGCGTGACCGAGCTCATGGCCAGCACCGGTAAGCCGATCATCAACGTTCCCCTGCGCCCCGTGGAGGCCGCGACCTTCCCGGGCGGAGAGCGGCACGATCCGGTCATCCTCTACTCGCCGGTCGCAGCGGTGCGCGCACTCGGCGCGATGGCGTGGTACGGGGAGTACGTCGAGGCACGGTCCTGACAGCCCACAGGCGAAGGAGATGCGTGCGAGCTCACGGCGGTGTGACGATAGAGCGGCAATCGGCGGATGTCTCCGCATACATGGCAGACCCGTTGAAGGACCTGTCGTGGCGAAGCCACCTGCTTGCCTCTCAGGTCCAGGGCGGGGAAATGGCACTCGGCTCCATCGTCCAGCAGCGGTATTCCTATCAGGGGCGCACGGTCGAAGCGGAGCTCGAGGTTACCGAGTACGCGAGATGACGGATAGCTTACGGCCCGCTCCGGGCTTGCTCCGCGAGGCGCGGCTGGCGCAGGTACTGACGGTCGCCTGGATGGCCATCGAGCTGGTCGTGTCGGTATACGCCGGCATGGCGGCGGGATCGGTCGCCCTGCTGGCGTTCGGGGTCGATAGCGGCATTGAGCTCTTCACCGGGCTGGTGCTGCTTCGCCTTCTGGTTCTACAAACCTCGCGCTCAACCGAGGAAGCCCTCGACCAGCGCGAGAGGCAGGCCTCTCGCCTCGTTGGGTGGGCTCTCTATGCCCTCATCGGCTACATAGTGATCTCGTCGGGAATCGCGCTTGCGACGGGCAGCAGGCCGGAGTCGTCTCCGGACGGTATCGCGCTGGCCGCCGCCGCGCTCGTCGTGATGCTGATCCTGTCACGCTGGCGGCGCTCACTGGGGAGGCGTCTCGGCAGTCCCGCGCTGCGGGCCGACGCCGCCTGTTCGCTGGTGTGCGCGTACATGTCCGCCACGCTTCTCGTCGGCTTGTTGCTCAATCGGTTCTTCGGTTGGTGGTGGGCGGACTCGCTGGCCGCGTTCGGGATGATCTGGTGGATCCGAGGCGAGGCCGCCGAGGCGCTCGAGGCGGCGAAGTCGGGCAGCCACTGCGAGTGCGGCAGGTAAGAACTGTCCCAGTTACCAAGGCGCGTCTGCGGACTCGGCCGATTCACATCCCCCGGCTGTCATACGCCCAGTTCAGCAGCGCTTGGCGCTGCTTCGGGCGGCAGGACTCATCGCCGGGCAGGCAGTTGGCGCGAATCTGGCCCGCATGCCGCCGGAACGCACGCCACCGTCCGATCTGGCGCGCGTCCTCGCCGGGAATGCGGCGTCCCATCCAGTAGCGGCAGTACCACTGGAACCAGCCGCGCGGATCCTCGGCGCTCAGCCATCCGCGGCGGCGCCATTCGGACAACGGCAGGCTGGCGTTGACGCCGAAGCAGTTGAGCGCGGGGTCATGGCGTTCGTGACACAGACGCGCGCCGGCGAACCACGTATCCGGGAACTCGTCCCGACAGTCCGTGAGGTACCGTCCTCCGAAGACGCCGAGGTGCAGCATCTCCGCGGGCGCGAGCTCGGGTTCGAAGCGCGGATCGAAGTCGGAGCCGGCCGCAGCTGTCAGCAGGTACTCGTATCCGTGTTGCATGAGGTCGTTGACGACGACGCGCCTTGGCCGGATCCCATCGTCGTGCATCGGTCCTCCAGGGCGGAAGGTGGCTTCGATCGATATCCTACGCCGGCCACTCGTACCTGTGTGCTACAAAGTGCGGTACGGAAAGCGGACCGAGGGGACTTGAGTGAACGCAGCGGAACAGCGGCAGACGAAACCGGAGCGCTCCGGCTCGGCGACGGACCCACTGCGCCGTCTCGGGGCTGCGGTGCGCTCGCGGGGCTACTACCGGACCCTGCGCCGCCTGCACGAGATCCTGGCGCCACGGACCTACCTCGAGATCGGCATCCGCAAGGGCGACTCGCTTGCCTTGGCCGCCTCAGCCGCGGTCGCGATAGGTATCGACCCGAAGCCGATGCTGTCCAAGCCCACCGCTTCCAACGCGAAGATCTTCGCCTTCACGAGCGACGAGTTCTTCGCGACCCACGACGTTCGCGCCGAGCTCGGCGGACGCGACCTCGACCTGGCGTTCATCGACGGCATGCACCTCTTCGAATACGTGCTGCGCGACTTCGCGAACGTCGAGCGCTGCTCTTCGCCGGGAACGGTCATCGTGCTTCACGACTGCCTCCCGGTAGACGAGCTCTCGGCCTCCCGGGAGCGCACCACCTCGCTGTGGACCGGGGATGTATGGAAGGTCGTGCCGGTTCTTCGGCGCTTTCGCCCCGACCTGAATCTGACGATCGTCGACGCTTCGCCGTCCGGGCTCGTCATCGTCGAGGGGCTCGACCCGGCGAGCACCGTGCTGGACGAGAGCTCTGCCAGCATCGTCGAGGAGTTCACGCCGCTCGGCTTCGGACACTTCGAGAAGACCCGCAAGGGTATGCTCGAATTCGCAGCGGATCTTGAGACGTGGGCAGAGGGCCGGGACGGACGGCGGCGGGGCTAGCCGCAACAGGGGCGATTAACTCAGCGGTAGAGTGCCTCCTTTACACGGAGGAAGTCGGGGGTTCGAATCCCTCATCGCCCACCATCAAAACCGCAGGTAGAGCCGGGTGCAGGTTGCCCGGCTCTTACCGTTTCTCTTGTCGGAAACCGACAGTCCGTCCGACAAATAGCGTCGGTATTAGGGTCGTCTTCGGCCACATCCGGTCCCGTTCGGTTCTCCGGGGCCGTGTGAGCGCGACATCGACGCGGCCGTCCCTGCCCTCGCAATACATCCAGTGCGAGCGTGTCTCCGGCTAGCGGATGTTCGCATCCCCGAGCGCCGGCTTCAGCGGCTCGAGCGGGATCTCGTCCTTCTTCGTCACTGAGAGAAAGACGACGAGTCCAAGGATGAGCGCCAGGAACAGCGCGCTCGTCTTCGTCGTTCCGAACTGCAGACCGCCGTCGACGCGCTTCTGGGACAGGAAGTCGCCGATCGAGGCGCCGAGGGGCCTGCTGAGGATGTACGCCATCCAGAAGGCGAGCACCGCGTTGGTGGACTGATGCTTATGCTGCGCGCCGAGCAGCCACTTCACAGCGAAGTGCGCGATAGTCACCGCTACGATCAGCCCGCCGAACAGGGCGACGGCGGTCAGGTACCCGAGACCGAGCTTCTCGGCGATGAGGTCGCCGGCCGCGGTACCCAGAGCGAACGTGAACAGGATGGTCAGCCAGTAGAAGCCCTCGCGGCGCGTCGTTGAGATCGAGTGGACCGAGAGCGTCTTCTCGACCATGAACCATGCCGCGAACGTCAGCATGAGCATGGCGGCGAATACGAGTGTCGTCGTGACGAGCGGCACCCCGAGCCCATCCGTGAGGTTATCGGTGATGAGCGTCCCTACGACGCTGATCAGCACCACAGAGAGCCAGTAGATCGACGGGCGATACCTCGTGGAGCGGAACTGGAAGAAGAGGACCACCACCAGCAGGATGCTGGTGACCAGGGACGTCCCGGAGAGTCCGAAGTGCATCTTCTCGTTCAGGAAGTCGGCAGCGGTCTCACCGACGGTCGTGCACAGGATCTTGATGAGCCAGAAGTAGATCGTGACTTCCGGGACCTTGTTCAGCATCTGTCTGATCTTGGTCTTCTCCATACGCAGCGTTCGTCCTCCTTGTCTTGGGGATCGAGCCAAAACGCAGGAGTCTTCTTCTCATTTCGCGCATGAGAGGACGGTGAGAGAGCGTCGACGGGCGGGTGGGGAAGCCCGGCGAATCCAGCGCAGGCCGTGTCAGGAAAGTCCGGCCGGCCCCTGACCCGTAGGCATCCAGAGCGTGAACCGGCTGCCGCCGGAAACCCGGCTGTCCACCTCGAGGCGGCCACCATGCGCTTCGACGATCTCTCGGCTGATGGCCAACCCGAGGCCGCTGCCGCTGGCCATTCCACGGGTCCCGTCCGCGCGATAGAAGCGGTCGAAGATGCGCGGCAGGGCGTCAGCGGCGATGCCGGGACCGTCATCGACGACCGTCACGGTCGCGCCCGAAACAACTGGCACGACCTCCACGGTGACCGAGCTGCCCACTCCCGAGTACTTGATCGCGTTCTCAACCAGGTTGACGACTGCGACGCGCAGATACTCCGGGTCGGCTAGGACCACGACCTCGTCGCCGCTCACCTCCATGGTCACGCCCGTCTCCCTGGCGAGCGTCGCCAGTGAAGCGACGATCTCCTCGGATGTCGCGCGGAGCCCGACATCCTGCCGCAGGAGCCGCAACGTGCCTTCGTCGAACCGCGCGAGGGTGAGCAGGTTCCGCACGATCCGCGCCATGTGGTCGGTCTCCTCGCGGGCCGACTCGAGCACTTCCACCGCCTCGGGCTGCAGAGCGCCGGAAGCAAGCGCGACGTCGAGTTCGGTCCGCATCACGGCGATCGGCGTTTGCAGCTCGTGGGACGCGTCCGCGACCAGCCGACGCTTGGCGCGCACCCCGGTTTCGAGGCGATCGAGCATCCCGTTGAGTGTGTCCGCGAGACCGGAAAGCTCGTCGTTCCCCGGTGGAACGGGCACGCGCTCGCCGAGTGCCTCGATCCCGATCCCGCTGGCCGTGGCGGTCATGTGAGCAACCGGGGAGAGAGCGCGCCGCGCGAGAAGCCAGCCGGCCCCGCCCGCGACCAGCAGCACTACGGGTCCGCTGAGCAGCATCATGAAGACGAGGCTCTGCACGGAGGCGTCCGCGGTGTCGGTGGAGGTCCCCACAACGATCAGCTGGTCCAGTCCGGTCATCCGCACGATCAGCACTCGGAACGTCTCGCCGTCACGGCCCACGACCGTGTGAACGCTCGCGGTCCCGCTGCGAAACGCGCCGGCGATGACGGACTGCGGAAGGAGTGGGTCCACCGACATCGTGTCGCCGGAAGACTCAAGCACCGTCCCCGTGGCCGAAAGAAGTTGTGCCGTCGCCTCCGTGGGCGCGACCCCGACGAGCGTCGAGCCGGTGATGTCCTGGAACTCGCCTTCTACCGAGCCGGTCAGACTGAGAGCGATCTGGGAGGCGCGCGAGTCCAGCGCCCGGTCGATGCCCGAGTAGAGGTCGGCCCGCACGAGCACCACCACAAAGACCGCCCATGCGCTCACGATGATCGCGAACAGGGTGACGTAGAGCAGGGTCAGCCGGGTCCTGAGGGGGAGTCTCATTCGTGCGGCTCCAGGATATATCCGACGCCACGCACCGCCCTGATGACCGGCGAGTGGAACGGCTTCTCCAACTTGCGGCGCAAGTACCCCACGTACACATCGACGATGTTCGACATGCCGTCGTAGTCGTAGTCCCAGACGTGGTCGAGGATCTCGCTGCGCCGCACGACCTCGCCGGGCCGGCGAGCCAAGTACTCGAGCAGTGAGAACTCCCTCGGAGACAAGTCGACGCGCACCCCCGCGCGCGTGACCGAGTGAGCGGCCGGGTCGATCCGGACGTTTCCGACCACGATCTCTGGCGCGCGCTCGGCCGGCCCGCGCCTGAGCAGCGCGCGCAGCCGCGCCAGCAGCTCGCCGAAGGCGAACGGCTTGACGAGGTAGTCGTCGGCGCCCGCGTCCAACCCCTCGATGCGGTCCTCGACGGCTCCGCGCGCGGTCAGTATCAGGACGGGGGTCCAGATCTGAGCCTCGCGAAGAGCCCTGCAGACCGCGTAGCCGTCCCGGCCGGGGAGGCCCACATCGAGAACGATGGCGTCGTAGTCCTGCTCCTTCGCCCAGAACACCGCATCGTCGCCGGTCGCGACCGTCTCGACCGCGTAGCCCTCAGCCTCCAGGCCTCGTCGGATGGCACGCGCCATCTTCATCTCGTCTTCGGCTATCAGCACGCGCATGCGGCACACCTCCGTCCACCTAGTCTGCGCTCGTTCACGTGAGGAAACGATGAGAGCGAACGCCATGCCGCTCTCATCAGCCTCTCACGGGACTGCTGCTAGAACGAGGTGGACTTCGTTCGCCGACCACCGAGAAGGAGAACCGTCATGAGGCGTTCGCAGGTGCTCTTCGGAGCCGTGATAGCAGGCGCGCTCCTGTTGGGCGGATGCGCCCAGCAGCCGTCTCCACCCCAGCCCTCCCCACTCCCCCAGGTCGCAGCTCCTGGCGCCACGACCACTGCCGCTCCGGAAACGAGCGGGGCCGTGGGAGTACAGCAGCCGGTGCCCGCGGAGACCAACCCGCCGGGTGACATCCCCGACAACCAGGCGTTCGTGGCGTACGCGGCGGCGGGCGGCTTCAGCGTGAAGGTACCCGAGGGCTGGTCGCGGACTGAGAGCGCGAATGCCGCGGAGTTCACCGACAAACTCAACACCATCCGGGTGACCTGGTCCGCGGCCACGATCGCGCCCACCGTCGCGAGCGTGAAGAGCACCGACGTGCCGAAGCTCGCGGCGAGCGAGTCGGCCTTCGAGTTCGTCAGCGTGAAGGCGGTAACGCTTCCCGCGGGGGCGGCGGTGCTCACGGTCTACCGCGTCAACAGCGCCCCGAACTCGGTCACCGGCAAGCGGTACCGGCTGGACGTCGAGCGCTACACGGTATTCCGCAACGGCACTCGGGTGGACCTGATCCTGCTGTCGCCCGTGGGGTCCGACAACGTCGACCCGTGGCGCATCGTGAGCGAGAGCCTGACATGGAAGTGACCGCCGCGCGCCCGGCTCCGATGCCGGCGAAGTCAGATGTGGCGTCCGCGCCCGTGCCTGCGATCGAGGCCACCGACCTCTACCGCTTCTATCACGCCGGCGACGACGAGACCTTGGCGCTGCGCGGCGTTTCGCTCACGGTGATGCCCGGTGAGATGGTCGCCGTGGCGGGGCCGTCGGGCAGTGGGAAGTCGACGCTGATGGCGTGTCTTGCCGGCCTCGACGATCCCGACGGCGGGACGGTGCACATCGGCGGGCAGCGCATGAGCCGGCGTCCGGAGACCGAGCGGGCGCGCCTCCGCGCTGGGTCGATCGGCATCCTGCTGCAATCAGGCAACCTTCTCGAGCACCTGAGCGTGTTGGAGAACGTGAAGCTCGCGCAGGCGCTGTCCGGGAGCAGGTCCCGTTCGCCGCGCGACGTGCTTGCTTGGGTCGGTCTCTCTCACAGAGGGCACGCGGCCCCATCGCGCCTCTCGGGTGGAGAGGCTGCTCGCGCCGGCCTCGCAGTGGCGTTGGCAGGAGCACCCGCGGTGCTCCTCGCGGACGAGCCGACCGGAGAGGTCGATGCGGCCAACGAGCGCGCGATCGCCGACCTCCTGCTGGCCGAGGCCGCGCACGGCACGGCGATCCTCGTCGTCACGCACGGCAAGCGGCTGGCATCGGCCGCCGACCGCGTCATCAACCTCCGGGACGGGGTGGTGTGCGATGGCTGACACACTCGCCCGCGCGGGCGGCGCCGCGCGCACCTACCGCGTGGACGGTCAGACGACGACAGCGCTCGCGCACGCCGATCTCGAGATCGAGGAAGGCGCGCGGATCGCGCTGACCGGACCGTCCGGCAGCGGTAAGACCACCCTGATGCACCTGCTCGCCGGGCTGGACCTGCCCACTGAGGGCAGCGTGGATTGGCCGGCGCTCGGGGAGCGCGGATCGCTCCGCCCGCTCAAGGTCGCTCTGGCGTTCCAGGGCCCGAGTCTCCTTCCGGCGCTCGACGTCACGGAGAACGTGGCGTTCCCGTTGCTCGTGGGCGGCGCGCTCCCGGACGACGCGTTCCAGGCCGCCGCCGCGATGCTTCAGCGAATGGGCCTGAGCGATCTGGCGGCGAAGTTGCCGGACGAACTCTCCGGAGGCCAGGCGCAGCGCGTCGGACTTGCGCGGGCGCTGGTCGTCAGACCGCGTCTTCTCCTCGCCGACGAGCCCACGGGGCAGCAGGACCACGAACACGCCGCGCACCTCCTCGACCTGCTCCTTGAGATCGCAGATGAGGCAGGAACCGCTCTCGTCATCGCCACGCACGATCCGGCGGTCGCGGATCGGATGGCGACGCGCTGGACGATGTCCGATGGAGTGCTGACGTGCGAAGGGCCCGAGACATGCTGACCCGAGAGTGGCTGCTCGGAGTAGTGCTGCGGCGAACCGGACGCGTAGCGGGCCTCGCGGCGTGCGTCGCGCTCGCGGTGGCCCTGGTGGCCTCGCTCGGTGCGTTCATCGCCGCGAGCGAGGCTCGCATGACCACGCAGGCGATCGCCGGCGTTCCCGTGGACTGGCAGGTGGAGCTCGCCGCGGGCGCCGACGCGACCGCCGCTGTCTCGACGATCCGGGCGACCTCGGGTGTGGAGGCCGCGCTGCCGGTCGGGTACGGCGATGTGGCCTCGTTCGTCGCCACTACCGGCGGCACCGTCCAGACCACCGGCGAGGGCAAGATGCTCGGCATTCCGCCCGGCTATGCGTCAGCGTTCCCGGGCGAGCTGCGGTACTTGGCGGGCGCGCATGAAGGCGTCCTCATCGCTCAGCAGACCGCCGCGAACCTGCACGTCGGAGTCGGCGACACGGTGACCGTCAACCTTCCGGGTGGTGTCACCGGTGCTCTTCGCATCGACGGCGTAGTCGATCTTCCGGCCGCCGACTCACTGTTCCAGGTGGTCGGCGCCCCTGCCGGATCCGGTGCGACCGCGCCGCCGGACAACGTCATCATCGTCCCGCTCCATACGTGGAACGCGATGTTCCGGCCTATCGCCGCGAGCAAACCTGCCGCGGTCCGCGACCAGGTGCACGCGACGTTGGCGCACGACCTGCCATCGACGCCGATCGACGCCTACACCGCAGTAGTAGGGCGGGCGCACAACCTCGAAGCGCAGTTCGCAGGAGAGGCCCGCGTCGGCGACAACCTCGCGGCGATGCTCGACGCCGCTCGGGCGGACTCCATCTACTCGGCGCTCCTGTTCCTCTTCCTCGGGCTGCCGGGCGTCGTGCTGGCGTGGTTGCTGGCGCTGGTCGCGGGCGCCTCCGGCCACGACCGCAGGCGCCGCGAGCAGGCGCTGCTCCGCACGCGTGGGGCATCGCCCCGGCGGATCGTGTGGCTCGCGTTCGCCGAGGCCGCGTTGGTCGGCGTTCTCGGGGTCGCGATCGGCCTTGTCACGGCGGTGGTGGCCGCAGGCGCCGCGTTCGGCGCCGGTTCGGTTTCCCCGACGTCGCCCGCGTCGCTTGTCTGGGCCGGTGTGGCCGCGCTTGTCGGGCTCGCGCTCGGTGCCGTAGCGATCGCATGGCCCGCGATGCAGGACGCGCGCCTTCTCACGGTTCGCGCTTCGCTCACGCAGGTCGCGGCCCTGAAGCGCCCTCTGTGGGAGCGCCTCTTCCTCGACCTGGTCCTGCTTGTCGGAGCGGGCATGATCTTCTGGCAGTCGATGCAGGACGCGTATCGGGTCGTGCTCGTTCCCGAGGGCGTGCCGACCATCTCGATCAACTACCTCACGCTCCTGGCGCCGATGATGTTCTGGGTCGGGTTCGCACTGCTCGCGTGGCGTATCGGCGAGCTGGTGCTTCGCAAGGCCCCAAGACTCATGGCGGCTGTGCTTCGCCCGGTGTCCGGCAGGCTGGCCGGCGTCGTGCGCTCCTCGATGTCGAGGCAGCGGGTGCTCCTTGCGCGCGGACTCGTACTCGTGGCGCTCGCCATGTCGTTCGCCGTATCCATCGCCGTGTTCAACACAACCTACATGGCACAGGCGGTGGTCGACGCGGAGCTCACGAACGGGGCGGACGTCTCGCTCACCGCTGGGTCGGGGCAACTTCCCGCCGACCTCGCTGAGCGCGTGCTCGCCGTCCCTGGCGTGCGGGTCGCGGAGCCGATGCAGCATCGGCTCGCGTATGTGGGCAACGACCTGCAAGACATCTTCGGCATCGACCCCGCGAGGATCTCGCGCGCCACACCGATGTCGGACGCCTTTTTCCAGGGCGGAACCGCGGCGGACACGCTCCACCGGCTCGCAACCACGCCTGACGGTGTTCTCGTCTCTGACGAGACGGTGAAGGACTTCCAGTTGCAACTGGGCGACACGGTGCGTCTGCGCCTGCAAGGCACCGACCACGCGTACCATGAAGTCACTTTCCACTACGTGGGCGTGGCCCGGGAATTCCCCACCGCGCCGCACGACTCGTTCCTCGTTGCCAACGCGACCTACATCGCGAGCGCCACGGGCGTGACGGGCGCCGAGACGCTCCTGGTCAAGACCGATGGAACCTCACCCGTCGGCGTGGCCGCGAGCATCCGGGCGCTCCTCGGCCCGACCTCCGGCATCTCCGTCCACGACCTGGAGTCAGAGCTCAAGGTCACGCTCTCGGCGCTCACCGCGATCGACCTATCGGGACTCACGCGGCTCGAACTCGCTTTCGCTGTGCTCATGGCCGCCGCGGCCTCTGGGCTCGTGCTGCTGCTCGGGTTCGCCGAACGGCGCCGCATGTTCGCGATCGCGCATGCGCTCGGCGCATCGGCACGGCAGCTGGGCTCATTCGTCTGGAGCGAGGCGCTGTTCACCGCCATCGGCGGGACGGTGCTCGGCGCGATCGGCGGGTCCGTTCAGGCGTACATCCTCGTGAAGATACTCACCGGCGTCTTCGACCCGCCGCCGGAGGGTCTGTCCGTGCCGTGGGCGTACCTCGGCCTCGTCGTGGCGGTGGCGGCTGCAAGCGTGGTCGTTGCCGTGGTCCTCGCCGTTCGTGCGGGTCGGCGTCCGGCCCTGGAGGTATTGCGCGATCTGTAGGGTGTGCGCCCCGGGAGCGTGGCGATAAGGCCCGTGCCCATCGAGGTGCGGGCCTCATTGCTCACTCAGCAGCGAGCACGATCGAGCGGGGCGGCAGCATCGGATGCCCGTCGGCAGGACAATGCTGCCGGCCATCTTCGCACGATTGCGCCTGCTGCACCGATCCGCTGAAGCCACTGGCTGGCAGAGTAGATCCGCCCGCCTTCAACCTTGTCCGACGACGCGATGGTGTCCAAGTACGTTCACGCGATGGTCATCACGGGCTTCATCGGTATGCGCGAGACAGGGCCCGCCCCGAGTCGACCGGGGCCTTGCACCGACACCCGAACCGACAGACCGCCCCACATCCGACACCTGAACCGACAACAACTCGGTAGCAAACGGGCGTGTTCGTCCGAGAAGTCGCAGGTAACGGCGCTGTCGTACACTCTCGGGGCACTGGGCGCGGTTCTTTACACGGAGGAAGTCGGGGGTTCGAATCCCTCATCG
>JANYLP010000081.1 GCA_025361445.1 Coriobacteriia bacterium | reverse complement strand
AGCGCGTGCGCGTGGCCCTGGCTGCCGTAGCCGATGACCGCGACCTTGCGTGCCTTCAGAAGCTCGATGTCGGTGTCACTCTCGTAGTAGATCTGTGCCATAGCGGGTGTCGCTTCCTTCCGTGTCGGTGCGATGCGGTGTGTCCGGTCGGTCCGTTCGGTTGTGATGCGTTCAGGCGCCGTCCCGCAACCCGCGGGAGAGCGCGATCTTGCCGGTGCGCGCGAGTTCCTTGATGCCGTACGTTCTGAGCAGGTCCTCCATCGCCGAAAGCTTGTCGCTCGCGCCGGTTGCCTCGATGGTCAGCGTGTTGCGGCCGACGTCCACGATCTTGGCGCGGAACACGTTGGCGATCTCGATGATCTCGTGCCGGCGGTCGGCAGGCGCGTTGATCTTGAAGAGAACGAGCTCGCGGTCGACCATCTCTTTCGGGTCGAGGTCCTGGATCTTGAGCACGTTGATGAGCTTGTGGAGTTGTTTGGCGACCTGCTCTAAGGAAGTGTCTTCCCCGCCCACGACGATCGTGATGCGCGAGAGCGTCGGGTCCTCGGTGACGCCCACCGCGAGCGAGTCGATGTTGAACCCGCGCCGCGCGAACAGCGAGGTCACGCGCGTGAGCACGCCCGGCTTGTTCTCGACGAGAACGGAGAGCGTGTGCTGCATCTTCATTCCCACACCTCCGTCACAGCGCCGTCGTCCATCATGTCGGAGACCGGGCCTCCCGGCAGTCCGCCGAGCATCTCGTCGATCGAGCCGCCGGGGGCGACCATCGGAAACACGTTCTCCTCGCCCACGACGCGACAGTCCACGAGCGCGGGGCCGGGATGGTCGAACGCGGCCTGCAGCGCGGCATCGAGTTCGCCGACCGAGGTCACCCGCGAGCCGTGCCAGCCGTACGCGTCGGCGAGCTTCACGAAGTCCGGGCAGTTCTGGTCCAGCACCGAGCTCGCATAGCGGCGCTCGTAGAACAGCTCCTGCCACTGCCTCACCATGCCGAGGAAGCCGTTGTTCAGGATGACGACCTTGACCGGCAGCTTCTCGATGGCCGCCGTGGCCATCTCCTGCGAGTTCATCTGGATCGAACCATCGCCGGCCACATCGATGACGAGGTAGTCCGGACGCGCGACCTGCGCCCCTATAGCTGCGGGAAGTCCGAAGCCCATCGTGCCCAGACCGCCCGACGACGCCCACGTGCGCGGCTCGCGGAGTCGCAGGTACTGACACGCGAACATCTGGTTCTGGCCCACCTCGGTGCAGTAGACCGTGGGGCGGTCCTTCGTCAGCTCACGGATGCGCTCGACCACGAGCTGCGGCATGAGCGCACCGCTCTCACGGTCGTAGTGGAGCGGGAAGCGGGCGCGCCAGTCGTCGACGACCTTCATCCACGCGTCGGTGCGCGGCTCGGCCGCCGACTTGCGCAGTTCAGCCGTAAGCGACGCGAGCACGCCCTTCGCATCCCCCACGATCGGGACGTCGACCGGCTTGTTCTTGCCGATCTCGGCCGGGTCGATGTCGGCGTGGATGACCTTCGCCTTGGTGGCGAACGCCGAGAGCTTGCCCGTGACTCGGTCGTCGAAGCGCACGCCCACCGCGATGAGCAGGTCGGTCTCGGTCAGCGCATAGTTCACGTACTTCGGGCCGTGCATCCCCGGCATGCCCATGTAGAGGTGGTGGTCCTCCGGGAAGGCGCCCTTCCCCATCAGCGTGGTGGCGACGGGGATCTGCATCAGCTCGGCCAGCTCCTTGAGCTCCTTCCACGCCTCGGAGGCCAGGATGCCGCCGCCCGCGTACAGAAGCGGCTTGCGGGCCTTCGCGATGAGATCGGCGGCCTGCTTGATCTGCTTCGCGTGTCCCTTGTAGGTGGGCTTGTAGCCGGGCAGGTTCACGGTGACCGGCCACTTGTACGTGATCTCCGTCTTGCTCACGTCCGCGGGCACGTCCACGAGCACGGGGCCGGGGCGACCGGTCGTGGCGATGTGGAACGCCTCGGCGATGACCTCGGGCAGGTCGTTCGCGTCCTTGACCAGGTAGTTGTGCTTGGTGATGGGGAGCGTGATGCCCGTGATGTCCGACTCCTGGAACGCATCTGTGCCGATGACCGGCGTCGCGACCTGTGCCGTGAACACCACCATCGGGATCGAGTCCATGTACGCGTTCGCGATGCCCGTGACGGTGTTGGTGGCGCCCGGCCCGCTCGTCACGATGACCGCCGCTGCCCTGCCGGTGACGCGGGCGTAGCCGTCCGCCATGTGCACCGCGCCCTGCTCATGCCTGGGCAGGATCGTGCGGATGCTCGTGGAGTCGTACAGCGCGTCGAATATGGGCAGCGCGACGCCGCCCGGGTATCCGAACACCACCTCGACGCCGACGTCCTCCAGCGCCTTCACGAGCGCATGTCCGCCGTTCATCCTCATGCCGTCACCTCCGTCGTTGGCTGTGCTGCGTACGCGCGCGTGCGTGCGCGAGTGCCCGTGTCGTCGCGGTGGGCGCTCACGAGAGCACCGCGCCCGTGTCGGCACTGGAGACCTGCGCCGCGTATCTGGCGAGATAGGAGTTCGGTGCCGTCTTCGAGGCCGGTGCGGTCCACATTGCGCGGCGCGCCACCAGCACGTCGTCCGGGACCTCGAGCGTGATCGTGCCGGCGTCGATGTCGATCCGGATGGTGTCGCCCTCGCTCACGAGCGCGATCGTGCCGCCGGCCGCCGCCTCGGGAGAGACGTGCCCGATGGCCGGGCCCTTCGTGGCGCCGGAGAAGCGCCCGTCGGTGATGAGCGCCACACTCGTGGAGAGGCCCATGCCCGAGATCGCGCTCGTGGGTGTGAGCATCTCGCGCATGCCGGGACCGCCCTTGGGCCCTTCGTAGCGGATGACCACCACGTCGCCCTCGAGGATGCGGCGCGAAAGGATCGCTTCCACCGCGGCCTCTTCGCTGTCGAAGACGCGCGCAGGACCGGAGTGCTGCCGCATCCCGGCCGAGACCGCCGACTGCTTCACGACGGCACCGTTGGGCGCCAGGTTGCCGCGCATGACGCGCAGCCCGCCGACCGCCATGTACGGCGCGTCGACCGAATGGATGACGTCCCCGTCGCGGACTGCGGCGCGCTCCACGGTCGCACGCATCGGCGCTCCCGTGACCGTCATCACATCGAGGTCGAGCAGGTCGCGCTTGGCGAGCTCGGACATGATCGCGGGGATGCCGCCGGCAGCGTCGAGGTCCTGCATGTGGTAGTCGCTTGCGGGCGAGATGCGGACGAGGTTCGGGGTGCGGGCACTCACGGCCGCCCAATCGTCGAGCGTGATGTCCGCTCCGGCCTCGTGCGCGATGGCCGTCAGGTGCAGCACGGTGTTCGAGGAGCCTCCGAACGCCATGTCGAGCGACATCGCGTTACGGACCGCGCCCGGCGTCATGACCTGCCGCGCGGTGATCCCCTTCTCCAGCAGCTCCATGATCTTCATGCCCGCGTGCTTCGCGAGCCGTAGACGCTCCGAGTAGACCGCCGGGATCGTCCCGTTGCCCGGAAGGCCCATCCCGATCGCCTCGGTCAGGCAGTTCATGGAGTTCGCCGTGAAGAGCCCGGCGCACGACCCGCACGTCGGGCACGCTGCGTTCTCGATCTCACACAGCTCCGCATCGCCTATCGCGCCCGCGGCGTGCTTTCCCACGGCCGTGAATACCGTGTCCAGATCGATGTCCTTGCCCCCGTGACGCCCGGCCAGCATGGGCCCACCGGAGACGACGATCGCCGGGATGTCGAGGCGCGCCGCGGCCATGAGCATGCCGGGGACGACCTTGTCGCAGTTCGGGATGAGCACCATAGCGTCGAAGGCGTGCGCCTGCACGACAAGCTCCACCGAGTCTGCGATGACTTCCCGTGAGGCCAGCGAGTAGCGCATCCCGGCGTGGTTCATGGCGATGCCGTCGCAGATGCCGATGGTGGAGAACTCGAGCGGCGTGCCGCCGGCCATGCGGATACCGGCCTTGACCGCGTCGGCGACGTTGCGGAGCCCGAGATGCCCCGGAATGACTTCGTTGGCGGAGTTGACCACGGCGATGAGCGGCCGCGCGATCTCCTCGTCGGTAAGGCCGTCAGCCTTGAGCAAGCTGCGGTGAGGGGCCTTCGAGGGCCCGGTCTTCATACGGTCGCTGCGCAGTTCCATCCCACTCCACCCTTCGCTCGTAGCGTCAGGGAATGGCGGATGCGTCGCCACCGCACGGTCGGTGAACGCTGTGTGTTCGGGGAAGGGTTCGGCCGGGTCCGCGGGAAGGTCCCGGAATGAAAAGGACCGCGGATGAGGACAAACTCCGTCCCCGGCCAGGGACGAGAGATGAACTCCCGCGGTACCACCCCGATTGGCGATGCACCATCACCCGCGCCGGAAGCGACGCGAGCAAGGCGTTTCGCCCACTCGTGCGGCTGGTAACGGTCGCCAGACCGATCCGGCGTACTTATCGCTGCCTAAGGCGGAGGTCGTCCGCGACTCTAGAACAGGTCCGTTCTTCCGGATGGCTCAGGGGCCAGATTCGAAGTGTCCTGCGCCGGGTTCTCACCATCCCCGGCTCTCTGCTGCAAGGATTGACCTCTACTACTCCCCGTCAAAGCCTGATGCATATTCGATTGGTCACGGATTATAGACGAGCCCACCTCGCGCGCACAACCGCACACCCGTCGAACCTCGCGCGGTCGCTCGGCATGTCCTACACTCAGCGCACCGGGCGGCACGCGCCGCCTCGAGAGTGCGGGGGGAAGGGCGGGATGGGCGACACAACACGGCTGAAGCGGGCGCGTCTGGCGTTCCTCGACCGCTCGGAGACTCCCCTCCTCAAGGACCGCACCGCGATGTCACTGCTCGCGGTCGCGACCGTCGCCGTCATCGGCTGGCTCGACAGTCAGTACGGCGCCCATCTCTCCTTCACTGCGCTGTACCTGATCCCCGTTGCCGTCATCGCCTGGTACATCGGGCGAGCGGGCGGACGAGTCGCCGCCGTCCTTGCGGGCGCGGCCAAAATCGCTGCCGACCTGTTCCCCGCGGTCCCGCAGACCGGACTCGCGGTAGTGTGGAACGCCGCCACGATCATCGTGCTATCGATGGTCGTGGGCGAGGTACTTCTGCGCCTGCAACTGGCTCTGGACTCGGAGCACGACCTGGCGCGCACCGACGCGCTCACGGGGCTGCAGAACACGCGAAGCTTCCACGAGTTGGCCGTTCTCGAGCTCGAGCGCGCGCGCCGGTATCACCGGACCTTCACCGTCGCGGTCATGGACCTCGACCACTTCAAGTCGGTCAACGACACGCTCGGCCACCACGTGGGTGACCGCCTTCTCACCGAGGTGGGACAGGCGCTGCGCGCGAACCTGCGCAAAGTGGACGTCGTGGCGCGTCTCGGCGGCGACGAGTTCACGCTGCTGCTGCCGGAGACCGACGCCGAGCAGGCCCAGGTCGCGCTCAGTCACGTACGGATCGCGCTACGAGAACTCACTGACTGCTACGGCCCGGAAGTGAAGGCCTCCATCGGAGCGGTGACGTTTCGGACGGCTCCGGATTCCGTGGGTGACATGGTTCGCCTCGCCGACACGGCGATGTACCGCGCGAAGGCGGCAGGCCGAGACCGGGTGGAAGCGATCACGATGCCCGAGGACGCGACGCAACTCGAGGAACTCGAGATCACGGCACTCCACGAGTTCCTGCCGGAGTCCGCTTCCTAGAGCTCGTCGATCAGCGCGTCCGCATACGCCTGCGTTCCCACGGAACCCGTCGTATTGCCCGTGACGGAGCGCTTGACGTCGTACGTGACCTTCTCGCCCGCGCCGATGACCTTACGGACCGCCGCGAGGATGCGGTCGGCGGCATCGATCTCGCCCATGTGGCGCAACATCAGCGTCGCCGACAGGATCTCGGCCGTCGGGTTCGCCATGTCCTTGCCGGCGTACTTCGGCGCGGAGCCGTGGGTGGGCTCGAATACGGCGCAATCGGTCCCGATGTTGGCGCCCGGCGCGATCCCGAGGCCTCCGATGAGTCCGGCCGCGAGGTCCGAGATTATGTCGCCGTAGAGGTTCGGCAGGACGAGCACGTCCCACCACTCGGGGTGCAGCACGAGCTGCATGCAGGTCGCGTCGACGATGTAGTCCTCGAACTCGATCCCGCTGTCCGCGTACTCAGCAGCGACCTCGCGCGCGACCTTCAGGAACAGGCCGTCGGAGTGCTTCAGGATGTTGGCCTTGTGGACCGCCGTGACCTTGCTGCGGCCGTTGGCGATGGCGTAGTCGAACGCGTAGCGAACGATGCGCTGCGTGCCGGTGATCGAGATCGGCTTCAGCGAGATGCCGGAATCGGGACGGATGACGCCCGCGCCCTTCGCCGCGGCGAACTCGATGAGCTCGCGCGCCTCAGCGCTGCCCTCCGCGAACTCGATGCCCGCGTAGAGGTCCTCGGTGTTCTCACGCACGATGACGAGGTCGATGTCATCGTAGCAGA
>JANYLP010000059.1 GCA_025361445.1 Coriobacteriia bacterium | reverse complement strand
CTCCTCGGCGACGCGCAGGCTCTCCTCCATCCGCTTCCGCTCAGTGATGTCCAGCGCGGTTGTCATGAAGTAGAGCGGCTGCCCCGCCGTGTCCCGGCGCAGAGACGAGCTGATGTCCGCCCAGACGACGCTGCCGTCCTTGCGAACGTATCTCTTTTCGTATCGGGCGGACTCCCGCTCGCCGGCGAGTAGCGCGTCCATCTGCCGCTGCGTCTCCTCGACGTCGTCCGGATACGTGACCTGCGTCCACGTGGCGCCGTCGGCGAGCTCCTCGCGCGGGTACCCCAGCAACTTGCACAGCGCGGCGTTTGGTTCGATCGTGCCGTCCATCCTCGTAAGGGACTTCGCGACCACGGAGCGATCGAAGATGTAGCGGAACTTCTCTTCGCTCTCGGCGACCTCCGCCTCCGCCTTCTTGCGTTCGATGGCGTAGCCGATCGACCGGACGAGGGTCTCACCGTCCGCGTGGCCTTTGACGAGGAAGTCCTGGGCGCCTTCCTGCACCGCACTCAGGGCCGTCCTGTTGTCGGACTCCCCCGACAGGATGAGGGTCGCGACGTCGGGTGCTGCAGCCTGAAGCTGAGTGAACGTGCCGAGCCCCTGCGAGTCGGGGAGCCCCAGGTCCAGGATCACCGCGTCTATCTTCTCGGAGGCCAGAGTCTCGAGGGCGGCGCCGAGGGTGTCAACCGTCGTGAGCCGCATGCGGCCGCCCGCATCGCGGAGCGACTCGGCGATCAGCCGCGCATCGCCGGGGTTGTCCTCCACCAGCAGCACCGCGCGGTCATGCAGATCGAGGATCATGCTGCCCCCTGTGCGAGACCAATGCCGTTCCGGTACCTGCCGCGCCCCTGTCACGCGCCCGTAGACTTATGGTACCCCCGCACGTCGGCATCCGGAACACGAGTACGCTGATGGTGTTGCCCCGCGCGCGGGCATACACTCAATGCGCTGCGGTTCTGCGGTACCCCGTCGTCTGGGGCAAGGGGACGGTTCATGGTTGCAAGCGCACGCACGGCGTCACCGGAACGTCGCCGTCGGGCGACGATCCTTTCGAGCCGCCGGACGATGATCGTCGTGTACCTGATCGCCGTCGCCGCGATCCTTTGGGCCGGGCGCGTCTACTACGACTCTCAGAAGACCGCCCTTCTCGCGCAGCGCGAAGCCGAACTCACGTCGATCCGCGACATGAAGAGCGCGCAGATCGCGCAGTGGCGCAGCACGCTCCTGCAGGACGGCACGGTCGCTGCGGCTGATCCCAGCATCCTCGGTAAGGCCGAGGCTTGGATCGTCCAGGGCGACGGCGGATCGGCCTACAAGCAGCTGCGCGCCTGGATGGCCGCGCTCGTGTCGGTGCGGGGATACGCGGCTGCGAAGGTGATTTCGTCCGACGGGTCGCGGTGGATCTCGGTCGGCACCAGCGCGGCCCCGACGGTCGCGGAGCTGGCGCAGACGCATGTCGCGGTCGCGTCCGGCGCGGTCTCGCTCTCTGATCTGTATCAGGACCCCGTGCTCAACGTTTCTCGCATCGATGTCGTCGCGCCGCTGATGGGCGGCACCGGGTCCACGCGAGCCGTCCTCGTGCTACAGACCGACCCATCCCGCTACCTGTACCCGCTGATCAAGACCTGGCCCGTGCCGAGCGCGAGCGCCGAGACGCTGCTGCTGCGTCGTGGGGGCGACGAGATCGTGTTCCTGAACGATCTGCGTTTCAAGTCCGACGCGGCGCTGACATTCTCTGTCCCCACCTCGGACACCACCGTCCTCGGCGTGCAGGCCGTGTCGGGCGCAGCGCGCGTCATCGATGGCGTCGACTACCGCCACGTGCCTTCCGTCGGCGCTGTCTCACCGGTCCCCGGTTCGGACTGGTTCATAGTCGCCAAGTTGGACCGGGCTGAAGTGTATGCGCCGATCGACGCGGTGTTCTGGTCGACGGTCCTCGCCTGTACGATGCTCGTCCTGCTGCTGGGCGCCGGCTTCCTGATCGTGTCGCGGCAGAACACGGTGGTGTTCCTGCGGGAGCGGCTCGAAGCGGAGCACGTGGGACAACAGCGGCTGAACATGGCCGTCCAGGGAGCGCCGCTGCCGATCATGATCCACGCCGAAGACGGCGAGGTCCTCCAGGTCAACCGGGCGTGGCACGAGATCAGCGGCTACACACTCGCAGACATCCCGACCACTGCCGACTGGGCCGAGAAGGCGTACGGGGCCGAGGCAGGGGCCGTCCACGCGGACATCGAGGCGCTGTACGGGCTGAGCGACCGCGTCGACGAGGGTGAATACACCGTTCGCGCGGCGGACGGCCGGGAGCTCATCTGGGACTTCTCCAGCGCGCCCCTGGGGCGGCTGCCCGACGGCCGGCGCTTCGTCATGAGCGCAGCGCGCGACGTGACGGCGCGGAAGCGCCTTGAGTCGGAGCTGCGCACCACCACCGCCACGCTGATGGCCGCCATGGATCAGAGCCCCGCGGGCATCGCCATCGCCGACGCTCCGGACGGCAAGCTGCGGTACGTGAACGACGCCGGGCTGCTCATGCGCGGAGGAGACCGCGCGTCGATCGTGGACGGCGTGGGCATCGACCAGTACGTCGCATCGTGGCACCTGTGCGATCTGGACGGCACCCCCCTCGAATCGGACGAAGTCCCCCTCGCGCGTGCCCTCATGTCAGGCGAGCCGTACAGCCGCGAGTTCATGATCCGCCGCGACGACCACGAGGACGTCGTCGTCCTGGGCAACGCCGCTCCGATCAAGGATGGCGAAGCGGTCATCGGGTCGGTCGTCGTGTTCACGGACATCACCCAGCGCAAGCGCGCGGAAATCGAGCGGGACGAGACGTCCGTACGGCTACGGGCCCTTCTGGACAACGCACCCTACGGGGCGCACATGTACGATCTCATGCCGGACGACCGCCTGGTGTTCGTCGGCTATAACCAACGCGCCTGCGAACTGCTCGGGATGGACCACCAGCAGTTCATGGGCATGACGCTCGAAGAGGCCTTCCCGGGCAACATCGGTACCGACACGCCCGACAACTACCGCCGCGTCGCACGCGAGGGCGGGACCTGGCGGACCGAGCAGTACGCGTACGCCGACGATCACGGTATCGCCGGGGTGTTCGAGGTATACGCGTTCTCCTATGGGCCGAGACACGTGGCGGTCTTCTTCCGTGACGTCACCGACATCAAGCGGGCCGAGATCGATCTGCAGAAGCGCACGGAGGAGCTCGAGCGCTCCAATGCGGAGTTGGAGAAGTTCGCCTACGTGGCGTCGCACGACCTGCAGGAGCCGTTGCGCATGGTCGCCAGCTACACGCAGCTGCTGCAGAAGCGCTACGCGGGGCGGCTCGACTCTGACGCGGACGAGTTCATCGGCTACGCCGTTGAGGGGGCCGCGCGCATGCGCACGCTCATCAACGACCTGCTCGCGTACTCGCGGGTGGGGACGCAGGGCGCGGCCTTCGTGGAGACCGATCTCGATGCGGTGCTCACGGATGTGCTGTCGCACCTGGGGCCGTCGCTGCAGGACGTGGCGGCCACGGTGACCCGGGATCCGCTCCCGACGCTGACGTGCGACCCGACCCAATTGGGCCAGGTGTTCCAGAACCTCATCTCCAACGCGGCGAAGTTCCACGGCTCGGAGCCGCCGCTCATCCACGTGGGCGCCCGTCGCGAAGGGCCGGAGTGGGTGTTCAGCGTCTCGGACAACGGGATCGGGATCGACCCGCAGTACTTCGATCGGGTCTTCGTCATCTTCCAGCGGCTCGAGTCGCGGGCGAAGTACCCCGGAACGGGCATCGGTCTCGCGATCAGCAAGCGCATAATAGGCAGGCACGGTGGCCGGATTTGGGTGGAGTCACAGCCCGGCGCCGGTTCGACGTTCTTCTTCACGCTCCGCGCCGACGAAGAGGTCTGACATGTATGACGCCTACGGCCACGCGCCCATCGAGATCCTGCTCGTGGAGGACAACGAGGGTGACGTCCGGCTCACGCGCGAGGTGCTGAAGGACGGGCGCATCCGCAACACGCTCAACGTGGTGTGTGATGGCGTCGAGGCGCTGGCGTTCCTGCGGCGTGAGCGCGAGTATGCGGACACCAAGTCGCAGGATCTCATCCTGCTCGACCTGAACCTGCCGAAGATGGACGGTCGCGAGGTGCTGGCACTCATCAAGGCAGACCCGGAACTGCGCCGGATCCCGGTCGTGGTGCTGACGACCTCGTCCTCCGAGGTGGATGTGCTGAGCGCCTACGACCTCCACGCCAACTGCTACATCACCAAACCCGTGGATCTCGACCAGTTCGTCAAGGTCGTGCGGTCCATCGAGGACTTCTGGCTCGCGATCGTGAAGCTGCCGCGCGAGGGGTAGCCGCTAAGGCTCCAGCAGCACCTTCATCGTTCCCGGAAGCGCGGCGACGCGCATGGCCTCGACGGCGTCCGCGAGCGGGTACCGCGCCGCGATGAGGGGCACCGGGTCGACGGCGCCCATCTCCAGGTAACCGAGCGCTGGTCCGAACGGCCCGCAGCGCGAGCCGATGATGCTGATCTCATCCACCACGAAGGGCGCCAGCGCGAGCGTGATGTCGCCGCGGTAGGTGGACTTCAGCACGAGTGTCCCGCGTGGGCGCAGCGCTGAAGCGGCGATGTCGAAACCGGACGGGGAGCCGGTCGCCTCGACGGCGACGTCCCACCTGCGAGGCTCGACATCCGCCGCATCGATCGTCTCGATCCCGCGCGCGTGCAGAAGCGCGCGCTGGTTCTCGTGGCGCGCGACCACGCGCAGGTGCGCACCCGTGCTCGCGAGCACCTGCGCGACCACCTGCCCGAGGCG
Source organism: Coriobacteriia bacterium (assembly GCA_025361445.1). Taxonomy (GTDB): domain Bacteria; phylum Actinomycetota; class Coriobacteriia; order Anaerosomatales; family PALSA-660; genus PALSA-660. The sequence goes on along the minus strand of JANYLP010000059.1, from coordinate 1,273 downwards.
ACCGGCGCCCACCAGCAGCACGCGGTCGCGTGGGCCGATCGTCACCTGGGTCAGGATCTCGGCCGCCGCCGCGATCGGCTCCGCGAATACGGCGGCCTCGTCCGAGACGCCGTCGGGCACGCGGTGGAGGTTGTCGAGCGGCAGCGTCAGGTACTCGGCGTGAGCGCCGTCGTGGCCGACGATTCCGAGCACGGTGCGCATCTCGCAGTGCGTCGGCCGGCCCTCCGCGCACTGCTCGCAGAAGCCGCAGGCCGCGTTGATCTCTCCCACAACGCGCGCGCCGATCCACGAGGGATCGGGCGCCTCTACGACGTCACCGACGAACTCGTGGCCGATGATCCCGGTGAAAGGGTAGTAGCCGCCCGCGAGCTCGAGATCGGTGCCGCAGATGCCGGACAGGCGCACGCGCACCAGCGCCTCGTTCCCCGCCGGGACCGGGATCGGTACGTCGCGCACGGACAGGACCTGGTGTTCGAGCCACAGCGCCTTCACTGGTACGCCCTTCCGTATGCATCCGGGGTCGGGACGGGCCGGGGGCGGCCGCATCCACACCTGCAGTATCCCCGACGCGGCGCTCCTGAGTCGCGGGCGCCGTCCCGCAGTGCGCAACATGGGTAGAAGGTTCCTGAGGCTGCGACCTCGGTACCGGAGTGCCGACCGGGGAAGCAGGGGAATCGGACCCATGGGTCCGAGCGGCGGCGTGATCGAAAGGGGTCCACCATGCGAGGCAGTGTCCGGCTCGGCGTCGTTCTCGTTCTCGTTGTCGTTCTCGCGCTGGCGCTCGCGGGTTGTCAGCAGGCGTCGGATCAGGCCGCCAAGAGCGCGGTCGAGGCGGCGAGCGGCGTCAAGGTCGATCAGAACGGCGGCAACGTCACGATCACCGGCCCCGACGGCTCCTCCACGACCGTCGGCCAGTCGCTTCCGGCGGGCATGCCGACCGACTTCCCGGCATACGCGGGCAAGGTGATCACGAGCGGCAAGTCGGCCACGTCCGAAGGCACGTCCTACTCGTACTCGATGGAGACCGCCGACGGCGTCCAGGCCGTCTCCGATTGGTACAAGGCCGAGTTCGAGAAGGCCGGCTGGAAGATCGACAGCACCTTCGTCGGGGGCGAGTCTGGGAATGAGTCGTCGATGATGGCGTGCACGAAGGGAACCATGGAGGCGAGCATCACCGCGAGCACGAGAGACGGCAAGACCACGATCATCGGCGTCCTGATGGTGAAGTAGGTTCAGGTGTCGAACACGGAAGCGGGCGGTCCCTCGCCGAGGG
>JANYLP010000058.1 GCA_025361445.1 Coriobacteriia bacterium | reverse complement strand
GCCTCCGTCAAACCCGGGGCATTTCAGACTGAGACGGCGAACCGCAAAGGCAGCATGACCGGAGCCTCGGAGAAACGAGCGCGGACGACGAAGGGTCCCGGCTGGCGAGCGCGGGGGCCCATAAATCGGGGAACAGCGTATCGTACGTCGAGCGGCAGCAGATTCGAACCCGGAGCCGCGGCGGCACGCAGCCCGGACAAGCCCGAAGGGAGCGATAGTTGCGCCTCGGCACGACCAAGAACGCTCCTCTGCTCGTAGTGATCGCCTGGGTGATCCTGCTCGCGTTCGTCGCGGCTACTTCGGTAACGCTGAGTCTTCGTGTTCCTCGTGCCACGGTCGTTGCGCCGGCCACGCTGCCCCAGATCGACGCGTATCGCCGCCTCGCCACTTGGGTCAGCATCTATGACGGCCGCGCGTGGGCGGATCCGGCGACCGCGGTTGCCGACATGTCGAGTCATGGCGTTCACACGCTGTTCATCCAGACCGGGAACACGAACTCGAAAGGCACAGTCTACAACCCGGCGGGCCAGGAGATGTTCATCCGGGCAGCACACGACCGTGGGATGCAGGTCGTCGCGTGGTACCTGCCGGAGATGGCCGACATGGGGCGTGACTTTGTCCGGATCTCGGAAGCTATCCGCTTCCGCACCAGCGACGGTCAGAGGTTCGACTCCTTCGCACTGGACATCGAATCGACGAGGATCAAGTCGATCGACGCGCGGAACGCCGCGGTCCATCAGCTGGCGGCGATGCTGCGCAATCTGGTTGGGGATTCCTACGTCTTGGGAGCGATCGTTCCGTCGCCGGTCGGCATCGCCAAGCGCACGGGCTTCTGGAACGACTTCCCATACGGGTCTGTCGCCGCGGACTTCGATGTGATGCTGCCGATGGGCTACTACACGTACCACGGCAAGGGCGCCGCAGCGGCCTCCGCCGACGTGAGCGACAGCGTGCGCATGATCCGATCGACCCCCGGCTGCGCCACCATCCCGATCCAATTCATCGGCGGTCTTGCGGCCAAGACCACGCCCGCGGAGGTCCGCGCGTTCGCGACCGCAGTGAGCACGAACGGCTGCATCGGGGGCGGTCTCTACAGCTGGTCGGGGACCACGGCCGGCGACTGGGACGCGCTTCAGTCACTCGTGCCGTAGTCGCGCCGCCGGACTCTCATCGTCCTCTCATGAGGGCGGAGTAGTCTCTGTGTCAGTAGCGACGGACGACCGCCTCGCTTCGACCACGGTCCCGTTCGTGAAGCGCTGCTTGCAACCACCCGACAGAGGGTGTTCTCGACTTCATGCGGTTCTCAGATGTCATCCGGCTCGTGCGCCCTCGCCAGTGGACCAAGAACCTCGCGGTCTTCGCCGGCGTGCTGTTCGCCGGGCACCTCACGGCTCCCGGGCTTCTGCTCCGGGTGGTGCTCGCGTTCGTGGCGCTCGTACTCGCTTCGAGCGGACTGTACGCGGTCAACGACGCGACCGACGCCGAGCTGGATCGCCAGCACCCGATCAAGAAGGACCGTCCCGTTGCCTGCGGACGGATCACCCGGCCTCAGGCGTACTCGCTCGGGATCGCCCTGGACCTCGCCGCCTTGGCGCTGGCCTGGTGGCTCGGCTGGCCGTTCTTCGCGTGTGTCGCGGCGTATCTCGTTCTGCAATCCGCGTACTCGTTCGGGCTCAAGAACATCGCGATCGTGGACATTCTGGTCATCGCCTTCGGCTTCGTTCTGCGGGCGGTATCCGGAGCGCTCGTGATCGCGGTTCCGGTCTCCCCGTGGCTGGTGCTGTGTACCGGACTGCTCGCGATCTTCCTTGCGGCAGGCAAGCGCCGTCACGAGGTGGTGTTGCTGAACGGCGGATCCGCCGAGCATCGCCCGGTTCTTGCGGAGTACTCCGCGGGGTTGCTCGAGAGTTTCATGGTCACCTTGTCGGCGGCCACCATCGCCTCCTACGCGCTCTACACGTTCTTCGTGCGCGCCGAGGACAACGCGATGATGGTGACGATCCCCTTCGTGATCTATGGCTTGCTTAGGTACCAGATGCTCGTGCTGCGCAAAGACGCCGGCGGGCGGCCCGAAGAGGTCTTCTTGAACGACGTCCCGATACTGATCGACCTCGGCTTGTGGGTCGCGTCGGTGGTCGGTGTCCTGTACATCCTGCCGCTTTTCACCTGACGAGGGAGTGCGTCCATTGGCCCGGTCCAAAGTCGCCATAGTCCGAAGCAACCCCGGCGCGATTCTTGCGGACGTCGAGCGCGTCATGACGCTCGGTGGCTACAGCGAGGCGCTCCCCGAGGGCGCCACGACGATACTGAAGGACAACATCTCCTGGCACATGCCGTACTTGTCGGCGAACACGACGCCGTGGCAACTGGAAGGCGTCACGCGCGCGCTGCGGGCAAACGGCTACGACGACCTCGTCGCCGTCCACAACAACACCGTCGTGACGGACCCGTACAAGGGCGAGAAGCTCAACAAGCTGGCGCCGCTCTACGAGGCCTACTGCGTGCCGGAGCTCTACAACTTCCTTGCGGACGACATCACCTGGGTGCGCTACCAGCCCAAGGCCGAGATGCTGGCACTGGACAAGGTGTTCCCCGACGGCATCTACATCCCTGAGTACTTCATCGGAAAGAACATCGTGCATCTGCCGACGATGAAGTGTCACATCTATACGACGACCACGGGCGCGATGAAGAACGCGTTCGGTGGCCTTCTGAACACCCGCCGCCACTACACCCACACCTGGATCCACGAGACGCTCGTCGACCTGCTCGCCATCCAGCAGGAGATACACCCGGGCCTGTTCGCCGTGATGGACGGCACGCTCGCGGGCAACGGCCCGGGGCCCCGCACGATGGAGCCGGTGCCGGTCGACGTGATGCTGGCGAGCGCGGACCAGGTCGCGATCGACGCCGTGGCCGCCAAACTAATGGGCTTCGACCCGCTGACTATCCCGTACATCCGCATGGCGCACGAGCGCGGACTCGGCTGCGGTGACGTGCGCGAGATCGAGCTCGTGGGCGATGACGTGTCCGACCTCGACCTGCACTTCCACGTGGGGGACAACTTCGCCTCGAGCGTGGGTCACGGCCTGTGGTTCGGTCCGCTGAAGTCGATCCAGAAGCTCTTCTTCCACACGCCGCTCGTCTACATCTTCATCTGGGCGTCCGCGATATACCACGACCGAGTGTGGTGGCCGCTCAAAGGTCGCGGCATCCAGGAGCGCACGCGCCGCGAGACCACGTGGGGCCGATTGTTCGACCATTACGCGATCGCGCCGGATGCCGCGCTGTACGTGCCCGCGGCGGACGGCGGTTCGTGTGCCGCTCACCGGATGGCGGATCACGAGACGGGCTGGCGCGATGACTGAGGAGTCGAGGAGTCGCGCCGCTCGTTCGGCGGTGCCGCGACCCGCACGCGTGGCCGGCAGGCCGACAGCGGTCACGTACCGGCCTGCACGCGGGCGCATGCGGCGTCGGCGCGGCCCATGGGTGGCCGCGTTCCGGGTGACGCTACTCGTCCTCGCGCTGGCCTTCGCGGGAGCGGCGTTCTCGTATGGGCGCGCGATGATGGAGCCGTCGAGCCTGCCGCTCAGCATGCGGACGATCGAGTGGATACGCGACAACGGGGGCGCGGGCCTCGTCAACCTCGCCGAGAAGGTCTACTACTCCGCGACCGCGCCTTCGCCGGGCGGTCCGAACCTTGATGCCGTGCCGGCGATCGGAGCGACCGCGGAGCTGGCGGCCGGTCCTGCTCCAGTCGTCGGGGCGGTCACGCCCATGCTTAAGAACGAGGGTGTGTGGCGCGGCACGGGGCGCTCGGTCCTCGGGGGGGAACCGGTACTCGTGACGACGTTCAGGCCGGAGGCGGCCTACCCCCGGCAGCTTGCCTATGCAGCTTGGATCGACACCTCGCGTGTCAAGATCGCCCTGTACGCCGGCCGCAAGCAGCCGCCGGACGCGAACCCGCGCGGGCCGATGGAAGTGCCGACCGCGCTTCGCAGCGGGCTTCTGGCCGCCTTCAACAGCGGGTTCACCTACAAGGACAGCAAGGGAGGCTGGGCCGCCGACGGACAGACGATGGAGCCGATGGTGGGCGGCCAGGGGACCCTCATCGGGTACACGAACGGACGGGTGGATATCGTCAGCTGGTCCGGCGGTGCCGCGGTGACGCCCGACGTCGCCTTCGCGCGGCAGAACCTGCCGCTCCTCGTGGACGGCGGACAGCCCGCCGCCAACCTGGCCGACGATGCGGCGTGGGGGCAGACGCTCGGAAATGCGGTGCGCGTGTGGCGCTCCGGAATCGGGATCGACGCCACCGGCAACCTCGTGTATGTCGCCGCGCCCGGACAGACCGCTGAGAGCCTCGCCGGCGCGCTCATGCGCCTGGGCGCGGTCCGCGCGATGCAGCTCGACATCAATGCCTTCTGGCCGACCTTCAACGCGTACAGCCAGCCGAACGCGGGTGGCGCGACGATGATCGTGCCGAACCCGAGCCATACGGCGCAGCGCTACCTGACCCCGGACGACCGTGACTTCTTCGCCGTCTACGCCGCGACGTCGCGCAGGGCGCCCCTTCCGAAGTAGGGGAGCGCCACGGCGCCGAAGTTGGAATAGAATCGCCTCATGTGCGGCTGCCGAGGGCGCGAGGCGTCCAGCAGACGATGCGACAGGGGAATCGTGATCATGGGGACTTCGAGGCGCGTCACCGGAACGAGGGTCCGCGGGCGGTCGATGGGGTGGCTGCTCGGTATCACCGCACTCGTGTGCGTGCTCGTGGCACCGGTGTCGGCGTTCGGCTACAAGCAGTCGTACAACTTCGTCACCAAGTGGACGGCGACACCGGGCATCCCTGCGGGCTACGCCTACGGGATGGGGCTGGGGATGGGCGGCGGATCGAGCGCCTCGTACTTCGTGTCCAGCCACGCGAACTACGTGGGGGTCTACGACTCCACCGGCGGTCTGACCAACCAGGCCGGGGAGTCGCTAACGAACGTGTTCGGCTCCGAGGGACTGCAGCAGGTCGACAACCTCGCGATCTACAACTACACGGACATGTGGGTCGTGGACGCGGGCAACATGGGCGTGGCCAAGCTTCTCATCAACGGGGACTACCAGGGCGTGTCGATTTCGGGCGTCCCCGGTTCCGCGTTCGACCAGCCGATCGGGATCGCGGTCGACGCGTCCGCGTGCGTCTACGTCACGGACCGCGGGGGCAGCACCAGTGGCAGCCGCGTCAGCAAGTTCACGACTGACGGAACGTTCGTCGCCTCCTTCGGTGAGGGCGGGTCGAACTACCTGTGGAGCGCCTCGTCCGTCTCCGTCGGTCCGCATTTCGAGGTCTACGTGACTGACTGGCTGGCCGACAAGGTCCGCCGATACAAGCCGAAGACGTCAGCCCGGGACAGCTACGTGCTGGACACCTCCTGGTCGTTGGTGGAGCCGAAGGCCGTCTCCGTCGACATCGCCGGCAACGTGTTCGTGGTCGACGACAGCACCCAGGCCACGACGAAGTTCGACCCGAGCGGCGAGAAGCTCGCGAAGTGGGGCGGCCCCGGGACCGGGAGCGGCCTGTTCGCGAACGCATGGAGCGTGGCCGCATGGGGTCATCTGGGCCACGTGTGGATCGATGACCGGGACGACGCTTCGGTGCAGGAGTTCGTGCTGACCGACCTGCGCCCCACCACGTCGGCGTCCGCCAACCTTTCGGTCAAGAAGGGCAAGAGCGTCACGTTCAAATACAAGGCGGGCAACGACGAGGCCCCGAACCTGAGCGTCACGATCAAGGTCTACAAGGGGAGCTCGCTCAAGGCCACCATCAAGTGCGGCTCGGTGGGCCAGGGCGTGTGGAACACGAAGAAGTGGACGTGCAAGCTGGCCAAGGGTTCCTACACTTGGAAGGTGTACGCGACCGACATCGCCGCCCGCACGCAGCGCAACATCGCGTCGAAGTCGCTGAAGGTGAGCTGACACCCGTAGCGTCTCGCGCCAAGAGGGGTAGAGAGCTTGCGCAAGGGGCGGTCCGGAAACGGGCCGCCCCTTCTGCGTGCCCGCGAGCAGTCGCCGCAGGTGCGTGCGCTAGACTGCTCACCATGTCGCTCACCCTCAGCAATGTCACCAAGTCCTTCGGCGAACGCGTCCTGTTCGCGGACGTGTCACTGCACGTCGCCGGCCGGGCGCGTGTAGCGCTTGTCGGGCCGAACGGTGCGGGGAAGACCACGCTCATGGAGATCATGGCGGGGGAGCAGGAACCCGACTCAGGTGTCGTGACCACGGGCAAGGGCGAGGTCGTCGGCTACCTGAAGCAGGAAGCGATCGAGATGGCCGGGCGCTCGGCGCTCGAGGAGGTTCTCTCCGTTGCCTCTGAGGTCACGTCGCTCGAGCATCGCATCGCGGTGCTCGAGGCCGACATCGCCGAAGAGGCGGAGGAGGACGAGCTCGAGCGGATGCTCGCAGAGTACTCGCGCATCCGCGAGCGCTTCGAGCATCTGGGCGGCTACACGATCGAGGCAGACGCGCGCTCGGTGCTGACCGGCCTCGGCTTCCGCGAGAGGGACATGCAGCGAGACTGCGCCGAGTTCTCCGGCGGCTGGCTGATGCGCATCGCACTCGCCAAGATCCTTCTGCAGTCGCCCGATATCCTGCTTCTCGACGAACCGACCAACCACCTGGACCTCGAGTCGGTGACGTGGCTGGAGGGCTTCCTGCGGGCGTACGACGGGGCCGTGCTCCTGGTCAGCCACGATCGTGCGTTCATGGACGGCCTGTGCGACCGCATCGCGGAGATCGATCTGCGCACGCTGACCGTCTACCACGGCACGTATCAGTCCTACATCGAGCAGAAGGCCGAGGGCCTCGAGAAGCTGCTCGCCGCCAAGGTGAATCAGGACCGCCAGATCGCCGCGCAGGAGAAGTTCATCGAGCGGTTCCGCTACAAGAGCTCGAAGGCGAAGGCGGTGCAGAGCCGCGTGCGTGCGGTTGAGAAGATCGAACGCATCGAGATCCCGGCGGAGCGCAAGGCGGTCAAGTTCCGGTTCCCGCAACCGCCGCGCACCGGCGAGACGGTCATCACGCTCGAGGGCGTCAGCAAGGCCTACGGGCCGGTGAACGTCTATGACGGCCTCGATCTGACGCTGTACCGCGGCGACAAGGTTGCTCTGGTGGGCCCGAACGGCGCTGGGAAGTCGACCCTGCTCAAGATGCTCGCAGGTGTTCTGGAGCCTGACGCCGGCAGTCGCGAGCTTGGCCTGCACGTCAGTACCGCCTACTTCGCACAGCATCAGCTCGAAGCGCTCAACGTCCGCAACACCGTCTATCACGAGCTCGACGGCGCGGCGCCGGGGTGGACGCAGGGACAGGTGCGCGGACTGCTGGGAGCGTTCCTGTTCGAGGGGAGCGACGTCGACAAGAAGGTCTCGGTGTTGTCGGGTGGGGAGCGCGCCCGGTTGGCGCTCGCCAAGATGATGGTCACCCCGGCCCCGTTCCTGTGCCTGGACGAGCCGACCAACCACCTCGACATCAGGGCGCGCGACGTGCTCGAGCAAGCGCTGCGTGCCTACGAGGGCACGATGGCGCTCATCACGCACGACCGGCACCTGATCCGCGCGATCGCGACGAAGATCGTCCACGTCGAGGGTGGGAAGGCGACCGTCTACGACGGCGATTACGACTACTTCCTGTGGAAGCGCGACCAGATGGTCGGGAAGGCGGATGCGGGCGCCGCGCCTGCCGCCACTACGAAGGCGGCTTCAGCCGTACACCCGGACGCACGCGCCGACGCGCCCCAGGAGGCCATGGTCACTGCGCCCAAGACGAGCGGCCCCAAGACCAAGGAACAGAAGCGCGCCGAGGCCGAGGCCCGCACGAAGGCGTACCGCTCGGGCAAGAACGAGCGCGGCCGCCTCGGCGAGGTCGAGGCCGAAGTCGCGACGCTTCAGTCGACGCACGACACGCTGCTCGCGCGCCTCGGGGAGCCCGATCTCTACGCCGACAAGGCCGCGTTCGATGCGGCCATGGCCCAATACGGCACGGTCAAGGCGAAGCTGGCCACCCTCGAGCGGGAATGGCTGCAGCTTTCCGAGACGATCGAGGTGCTGGACACCGACGATGGGCCCGCGGCCTCGACCTCGCACGCACGCACGCCGAAGCGGCACCACAAGAACTGATCGGATTGCCGCCGAGCGCACCTCGCTGACCTGCGGTTTCGTCAGACTTTGTAACTGCGGTTTACAAAGTATCGGGAATCCCTCTAGAATCGGAGGGCGGCCGAGGGTAGTCCTGCACCGGCCGTGGGAATCTCTCTTGGTAGGGTCGGCGCCCATCGGCGGCGGGACGGAGTTCGGATGTCGGCGGCATCTGCGGAAGCGGTCCTGTACGTCATCGGGGCGATTCTGGCCGCGGTCGCTTTCGTGGGCCTCGTCTTCGGCGCGAACGCGCTGCTGTCTCCCCGCAATCCGACTTCCGAGAAACTCGAGCCCAACGAGTGCGGCATGCCGCCAGCGGGCGACCCGCATGTTCGCTTGCCGATCCGGTACGCGGCGGTCGCTGTGCTGTTCGTCATCTTCGACATCGAGGCCGTCATGCTCTTCGCGGTTGCTTCTCGCATCCACGGAAGCGTCGGTGGAGGCCTGGCGGTACTCGCCTTCGCATCGATGCTCGCCCTCGGCCTGGTCTACGCGTGGAAGACGGGAGCGCTCGAGTGGCGCTCGTAGACGGGCTCACCAAAGGCCTCGAGCGCATCCCGGGTGGCAGCGTCATCCTGACGAGCATGGATGCTCTCGCTGACTGGTCGCGGGGCCAGTCACTGTGGGCGATGCCCATGGGGACCGCCTGCTGTGCGATGGAGCTCATCGCGTGCTCCTTCTCCCGTTTCGACTTCGACCGTCTCGGCACGTTCCCACGCCCCGACCCGCGTCACACGGACGTGATGATCCTGGCGGGGACGATCACGAAGAAGATGCAGCCGGCCGTCAAGCGGCTCTACGAGCAGATGCCGGACCCGAAGTACGTGGTCGCCATGGGCAACTGCACCATCACGGGCGGCATCTTCTACTACGACTCCTATTCGGTGGTCCGCGGAGCGGACGAGTTCCTTCCGGTGGACGTGTACATCGCCGGGTGCCCTCCGCGACCGGAGGCGCTCCAGGACGGCATACTTCGCCTTCGTGAGCTCATCCACACGCGCTCGTTGGCCGAAGGCCGCACGCACGAGCGCGACCTCACGCTGCCGGGACCCGATTCGCCCCGGGCGGGTACCACCGATGCGGCGCGTGGCCGCTTGGTCCGCACGTCTGAGTCGAGCGGGGGGGAAGCGTGAGCGACCAGACCCCCGCACCAGTTCCAGTCCCTGCCGATGCCGGTTCCAGTCTCGAGATCCTTCGCGAAGCTCTGTGCTCCGTGCACCCCGACCTGTGTCCACTCTTCTCCGTGGAGTTTGCGGATGGCTCACTCATGGTGTCGCGTGCCCAGATGCATTCCACCGCCGCCAAACTCAAAGAGCTCGGTTTCGAGCGCTTCGGGATGGTCACCGCTGTGGACTTCGGGGACGACTTCGAGTTGGTCTACCGCCTGCACTCGAGCCGTTTCGGCGTCGGCATGTTCCTGAAGACCGAAGTCCCCCGTGACGAGCCCGCTATCGAGACGATCACCGACTTGTGGGCCGCCTCGGACTGGCACGAGCGCGAGGTCTACGACCTGATGGGGATCGAATTCGTCGGACACCCGGACTTGCGTCGAATCCTCCTGCCCGACGACTGGGTCGGGTACCCGCTGCGCAAGGACTACCACGACGACGGGGTCATCCCCCGGCCGGACTACATCTAGCCGACATGCTGACGCCGCTGAGCATGAGAGGAGGTGCGAGGGACCGATGTTGACGACGAGTTCGTCGAAGCTGTGCCCGTCATCGTCGGTCACTCTGCGCGTGCTCTCGATGTCCATGGTCATCTCGCACCTCCTCTCATGCTCAGCGGCGTCAGCAT
>JANYLP010000016.1 GCA_025361445.1 Coriobacteriia bacterium | reverse complement strand
TCGGCCGCACGAGGATGTTCGCCAAGGGCACGCAGGCGCAGGCCCCAACGGGTCCTGAACATCGCCCACTGTCCGACGATCGCCGCGATGATCGCCATGTAGACGATCGGCGTGTAGCTGAACAGCACTTGATCGATCCAGTACCACACGTCCGAGAAGAACCCGGCGCCTTGGACGGCGGGAAAGTCGAAGACGGGCTGCAGCTGATGGACGATGCTGTTCGTCGCCCCGGGGCGGCCGTAGATCACTTCGAGCAGGAAGCCGGTCAACCCCAGCGCGAGGATGTTCAGCGCGGTGCCCGACACGACCTGATCCATGCGCAGGGAGACCGACGCGAAGGCGTGTATGCCGGACAGCGCCGTACCGGCGAGCACAGCGGCGATCACGCCGAACCACACGGCGTTGCCGGAGATGAACCCGACAGAGCTCGCCTCTGCAGCCAGTGTCACCACGACACCGGCGAAGGCACCGACGAGCATGATGCCTTCAAGGGCGATGTTGACGACGCCGGATCGCTCGCAGATAGCGCCCGCGATCGCGGCGAGTGCGATCGGGGTCGCCATCCGGATGGCACTCGCGAAGAGGTCGGGTGTGAAGAAGTCACTGAGCATCGGCGGCCTCCTCCCGCTCGAGCGCCATTCTCTGACGGCGCTTTACGAACCACGTGACGAGCGTCTCTGCGCCAACGAAGAAGATGATCAGTGCCTGGAGGATCGTGATGATCTTGGCCGGCACGTTCGCGAACAGCTGCATAGTCCCCGCCCCGGCCGACAGGCCACCGAACAGCAGTGCGGCGAAGATGATCCCCACCGGATGCTTCTTGCCGAGCAGCGCAACCGCGATGCCCGTGAAACCGTACCCGGAGCCGGCCGACACCTGGTCGAACATCCGGTGTGTGACGCCGAGGACCTCCGACGCTCCGGCGAGACCGGCGAGCGCTCCCGAGATACACAGAGCCCAGATGGTCGTCATGGCGATGGAGACGCCACCGTTCTGCGCCGCGGTCGGGTTGAAGCCCACCGCGCGCACCTCGTATCCGAGCGTGGTGCGGCGCAGCAACAGCGCCACCACGACTGCGGCGGCCAGCGCCACGATTAATCCTGCGTGCGCATACTTGATGGTGGGCAGCCAGGGGATGACCTTGTCCAGGGTCGGAAGCCAGGAGTCTGAAGGGATGATCGGCGTTTGGAAGTTGTTCGTCGCCGAGTCCGCGAGCGGACCGGAGATGATCCACGAGGTCAGGTAGAGCGCGATCCACGAGAACATCATCGTCGTAATCACCTCGTGCGCGCCCGTCTTCGCCTTGAGAAGCGCCGGGATGAACGCCCACGCCGCGCCGAAGAGCGCAGCGCCGAGAAGGATGAGCGGGATGCTGACGAAGCCGGGCAGCCCGCCGAACATGAGTCCGAACCACGCCGCGCCGAGCGCTCCGAGAATGAACTGCCCCTCAGCTCCGATGTTGAACAGGTTCGCCCGGAAGCCGAACCCCACAGCGAGGCCTGTGAACATGAGCGGCGTCGATCTCACGAGCGTGTCGCCGATCGCTTCGAGCGGCTTGCGCATCTCCCCACCGAAAGCGCCCTGGAACAGCGCCGCATAGGCCTTGAGCGGGTCGTAGCCGCCCGCGAGGAGGATCAACGAGCCGATACCGACTGCGAGCAGGACCGACAGGAGCGGCACTCCCACCGCCCGCAGTACGCTGACCCAGCGAGCTTCAACCAGCGTCACTTCACGTCGATCGCTCATACGGCACCCCCCGAGGCCGTCATGGTCGCGGGAGCGATCTCGGGAGGCTTGCCACCCGTCATGTAGTAGCCGATGCGTTCCACGTCCGCCTCGTGAGCCGCGAACTCAGCGACCACACGGCCCCCATACATCACAAGGATGCGGTCGGACAGCGACATGACCTCCTCCAGTTCCATGCTCACCAGGAGGATGGCCGTTCCGTTGTCACGCTCGGCTATCAGGCGACGGTGCACGAACTCGATCGCGCCGACGTCGAGACCTCTTGTGGGCTGGGCCGCGACGAGCAACTCGGGTTCGCGGCCCAGCTCCCGTGCGAGCACGAGCTTCTGCTGGTTGCCACCGGAAAGCGCGCCCGCAAGCACGTGTTCGGAGGGCGCGCGCACGTCGTAGTCCTCGATGCGCTTGCGCGCCGTCACCGAGATGACGCGCGGGTTCGTGATACCGAACTTCGCAAACGGCGGCATGCGGTGGTCGCCGAGGATGAGATTCTCCGCGAGGTCGAACTCGAGCACCAGACCACGGCGGTGCCGATCCTCGGGAACATGCGACACGCCGGCGGCGATGGTCTTGCGCGTCGATGCGCGGGTGATGTCGACCCCCTTGAGCGCGATCGTGCCGCTCTTCGGCCGACGGAGTCCCACGATGGCCTCGACCAACTCGGTCTGGCCATTGCCGTCGACACCGGCAATGCCAAGGATCTCCCCCGCCCTGACGGCGAGCGAAACGCCCTTGAGCGCTTCCAAACCGCGCTCGCCCTTGACCACCAGATCCGTGAGACGCAGAACCGGTCCCCCGGGGTGTGCCTCAGCTTTCTCGATGCGCAGCACGACGTCGCGACCGACCATCATCCGGGCGAGACCGATCTGGTCGGTCTGTGCGGGCGTCGTCTCCCCCACAACGCGGCCGTCGCGCATGACCACGATCCGGTCCGCAGCGCCCATGACCTCGTCGAGTTTGTGGGTGATCAGGACGACCGACAGCCCGGCCTTCACAAGGCTCCGGATCACGCCGAACAGCTCGCGGACCTCTTGCGGAGTGAGCACGGCGGTCGGCTCATCGAGGATGAGGATGCGCGCACCCTGGAACAACGCCTTGAGGATCTCGACGCGCTGCTGCATCCCGACCGAAAGGTCGCCCACCCTCGCATCGGGGTCGACCTTGAGCCCGTATTCGTTCGAGAGCTCCGCCACGCGCATTCGGGCTTTCTTGCGATCCAGTACCCCGAACCGGGCGGGCTCGTGCCCCAGGATGATGTTCTCCGTCACGGTGAGCGGCTCGACCAGCATGAAGTGCTGGTGGACCATCCCGATCCCGTGTTCGATCGCGTCGCGCGGGGTCTTGATCCGCACCGGCACGTCATCGACGAGGACCTCGCCGCCGTCGGCCGCGAGAAGCCCGTAGGCGACGTTCATGAGCGTCGACTTGCCGGCACCGTTCTCACCGAGAAGCGCGACGATCTCGCCGCGCTCGAGTGTCAGAGAGACCCGGTCGTTGGCGCGCACCCCCGGAAAGACTTTCGTTATCGCACGCAGTTCAAGGACGGGCATCCGCCGCGTACCCCCTCCATAGACCGGAACCCTCCGCGCAGACGAAAGGGGCGACCGGATCTGGTTAGAGAACCGGCCGCCCCCATCATCGCGTCACACGGGTGGTTCCGTCGAGCCTTGTCGTGAAGTTACTTGACGGACTCGGGAACCGTGACCGTTCCGGCCTTGATATCGGCGGTCGCCTTCGCAACCGCGTCCTTGATGGCCTGCGGGACCTTGGTGTCGAAATCGTGGAACGGAGCAAGACCCACGCCGTCCTCAGCCAGACCGAAAGCGAGGTTCTGGCCACCGGGGAACTTGCCGTCGAGGCTCTTCTTGACCACTGAGAACACCGCGACGTCGATGCGCTTGACCGCGGAGGTCAGGATCGTGTCGCCGGGGTTCGTCAGAGTCAGGAACTGATCGGAGTCGACGCCGATGAACAGAGCCTTCTTCGACTCCTGGCACGCGTTGAACGTACCGATACCGGTCTGGCCGGCGGCGGCGAAGACGACGTCAGCACCCTGGGAGATGAGCGAAAGGCCGAGTTCCTTGCCCTTTGCCTGGTCGTCGAACTTGCCGGCATACAGCGAGATGACCTTGACCGTCGGGTTGACGGACTTGGCGCCCGCGACGAAACCGGCCTGGAACTTCTGCACCGGCGGGATTGCCATGCCGCCGACGAAACCGATGACGTTCTGCGCGTTGAGGCGCGTGTCGAAGTTGGCCTTGGTCGCGAGACCGGCGACGACGCCGGCCAGGTAGCCAGCCTCGTTCTCCTTGAAGGACAGACCGACGTAGTTCTTCGGAGGATCGGCGATGAAGATGTCGATGCCGCCGTAGTTGGTGTCCGGAGTCGAGGTCGCGACCTTGTTCACAGCGGCCTGCATCAGGAAGCCGACAGCGAAGACGGGGCTGAAGCCGGCGCCGGAGAGCTGCGTGAGGTTGGTCTCGTAGTCGGTCATGACCTTGGAGGTCAGAACCTTGGTCTCGACGCCGAGATCCGCCTTGGCCTTCTCAAGACCGGCCCAGCTCAGGTCGTTGAACGACTTGTCGCCGAGACCGCCGACGTCGGTGACCATTGCGACCTTCAGCTTCGCAGCCGGAGGAGGCGTCGTGGTCGAATCGACCGGCTTGGTCGTCGCCGGAGCAGTGCAGCCTGCGAACACGAGGGCCATCATGGAAATCAGAAGCACGAGCGCGAGAACCGAGCGAAGACTCTTCTTCACACCTACCACCTTCCCCTATCCACCGTCGAAACATGTCTATGCATATGGTATCGCTTCGAGCACGGACTGTGGGCAACCATCTGGCACCGTTCGCCCGCTTCTCGTGCTACCGCTCGGCCCCAAGCGACACCCTTCTTCTCCTAATCTACCCGTCCCGGCCCGCTTGGAGCGCTGCTGCTCCGAATACGTGCGCGCGGATGTGTCGAGAGGTACTCCTCCCTTAAATGGGAGCGGTCCACGTGGGTGTAGACCTGCGTCGTGGAGATGTCGGCATGGCCAAGCATCTCTTGCAGCGCGCGCAGGTCCGCTCCCCCCTCCAGGAGGTGCGTGGCGAAGGAGTGGCGCAGGGTGTGCGGATGCAGATCGAGCCCGACACGTCCTCCGTATGCATGGACGAGCGCATGGATCGTCGCCCGCGTGAGTCGACCTCCGCGGACGTTCAGGAACACCGCGTCCGCGTCCTGTCGGCCGTTGCCCCGCTTGGTTCGCAGGAACGGCCGGCCGTGGGCGAGATAGTCCCGGAGCGCTTCCGCAGCGGCTCCGGAAACGGGAGTGACACGCTCCTTCCTGCCCTTGCCGAACACGCGGAGGTACCCCTCTGCCAGATCGATATCGCGCAGGTCGAGGCCTGTGAGCTCACTCACGCGGATGCCGCAGCCGTAGAGCACCTCGAGGATCGCTCGCTCCCGGCAGCCCACGGGACCCTCCGGGAACGGCTG
>JANYLP010000017.1 GCA_025361445.1 Coriobacteriia bacterium | reverse complement strand
CCCACTGGTTCGCGCGCGTGGAGACCTCGTGGAGCCGCTCCCGCCAGAGCCGAATCGTCCATCCGCCGTGCTACAATCGCCACGCTCTTGAGGCACCTCTCGCACCCACCCCGCGACACCCGTAAAGGTGGCGTTTCCATGGCCAACTTCCTGCAGAAGGTCCTCACGCTCGGCGAGGGCCGACAGCTCCGCAAGTATCAGGGGCGCGTCGAACAGATCAACTCGTTCGAGCCCTCGATGGTGGAGCTGACCGACGCCCAGCTCGCCGCCAAGACGCCCGAGTTCCGCTCGCGCCTCGAGGCGGGCGAGACGCTCGACGACCTACTTCCCGAGGCGTTCGCCGCCTGCCGTGAGGCTGCCAAGCGCGCCATCGGCCTGCGCCACTTCGACGTGCAGCTCGTCGGCGGCATGGTGCTCAACGACGGCATGATCTCCGAGATGCGAACGGGCGAAGGCAAGACGCTCGTCGCCACGCTCGCCGCCTACCTCAACGCACTGCCGGGCAACGGCGTCCACATCGTCACGGTCAACGACTACCTGGCCAAGCGCGACAGCGAGTGGATGGGCCGCGTGTACGCCGCGCTCGGCATGAAGACCGGCATCATCCAGGCGCAGATGGACCCGGAGTCCCGTCACCCGGCCTACGAGGCCGACATCACCTACGGCACAAACTCCGAGTTCGGCTTCGACTACCTGCGCGACAACATGGTCATCGCACCGGGTGACCGCGTGCAGCGCGGCCACCACTTCGCGGTCGTCGACGAAGTCGACTCCATCCTCATCGACGAGGCGCGTACACCACTCATCATCTCGGGCGCCGGCACGAAGTCCGCGGACGCCTACAAGCAGTTCGCCAAGGTCGTCCCGCGCCTGCACCCCGAGGGTGACTTCGACTTCGACGAGGCCAAGCGCACCATCGCGATCACCGATTCGGGCCTGAAGAAGCTCGAGGAGATGCTCGGGATCAAGGACATCTACGGCGACCCGTCTGGCCAGCTCGTGAACCACCTGCAGCAGGCCCTCAAGGCGCAGTTCATGTTCAAGCGCGACGTCGACTACGTCGTGCAGGACGGCGAGGTGCTCATCGTCGACGAGTTCACCGGCCGCCTCATGATCGGGCGCCGATACTCCGAGGGGCTCCATCAGGCGATCGAGGCCAAGGAGCGCGTGCACGTCCGCGAGGAGAACCAGACGCTGGCCACCATCACCCTGCAGAACTACTTCCGCATGTACGAGAAACTCTCGGGCATGACCGGTACGGCCGTCACCGAAGACGCCGAGTTCCGCGAGATCTACAAGCTGCCGGTGCTCGTCATCCCGCCGAACCGCCCGATGATCCGCGACGACCGCAACGACCTGATCTACCGCACCGTGGACGCCAAGTTCAACGCGGTCGTGGAAGAGATCGTCACGCGCCACGCGACCGGCCAGCCGTGCCTCGTCGGCACCATCTCGATCGAGAACTCCGAGCACCTCTCGCGCCTGCTCGAGAAGCGCGGCATCAAGCACAAGGTCCTCAACGCGAAGTTCCATGAGTCGGAAGCGCACATCATCGCGCAGGCCGGGCGCTACGGTGCGGTCACCATCGCCACCAACATGGCCGGCCGCGGTACCGACATCGTGCTCGGCGGCAACCCGGACGAGCTGTACCGCGAGATCCTTATCGACCGCGGCATCCCGCACGAAGAGGCCACAGAGGCCCAGATCGCCGACGCCCTCAAGAAGGCCAACGAGATCTTCGCGCTCGAGCACGTCCAGGTCGTCGAGGCCGGCGGGCTGTGCATCCTCGGCACCGAGCGCCACGAGTCGCGTCGTATCGACAACCAGCTGCGTGGCCGCGCCGGCCGCCAGGGCGACCCGGGTGCCTCCCAGTTCTACCTCTCGCTCTACGACGACCTGATGCGCCTGTTCGGCGGCGACCGCATGGAGCGCATCGGCAAGCTCATGCAGTCCACCGATATCCCCGACGACATGCCCATCCAGGCGGGACTCGTCAGCAAGGCGATCGAAGGCGCCCAGCGCCAGGTCGAGACCATGAACTTCGCAGCACGCAAGCACGTGCTCGAGTACGACGACGTCATGAACCTGCAGCGCCAGACGATCTACGGCGAGCGCAACGCCATCCTTGGCGGCAAGGACATCCACGGTCGCGTCCACGAGATGATCGAGGAGACGCTCACGGCCGGCGTCCTCGAGTTCTGCCCCGAGAAGTCGTACTCCGAGGAGTGGGACTGGGACGGGTTGGCCGGTTGGGTCGACGAGCTCGTCGGCGACGATCTCGGTGTTGCGGCGGACAAGGAATCGGTCGAGAATCCGCACGAGTTCGCGATCACGCTCGCCGAGCGCGCGATCCAGCGCTACGACGCCAAGGAAGCGGCGATCGGCGCGGAGCAGCTCCGGGACCTCGAGCGCTTCGTCATGCTGCGCGTCATCGACACACGCTGGATGGACCACCTCCTCGAGATGGACTACCTCCGAGAAGGTATCGGACTGCGCGCGATGGGCCAGCGCGACCCGCTCGTCGAGTACAAGGGCGAGGCCTACGAGATGTTCTCCGCGCTCGTCGCCACCATCAATGAGGACTTCCTCCGGACGATCCTGCACATCCAGGTCGTCGAGGAGACGGCGCCGGTGGCGCCGCTGCGCAACGCCGTGAGCTACTCGGCGCCGAGCGAGACGTCGATCTTCAAGGGAGCGGCCGAGGCGGCCGCGATCTCCGGCGTCTCCGGCCCGTCACCCGAGCAGATCGCCCAGGCGGCCGCGAACGCGGGCGGCGCGAAGGCGGCCACCGTCGTCAAGGACAAGGCCGACCCGTGGGCCAATGTCGGCCGCAACGATCCGTGCCCCTGCGGCAGCGGTCAGAAGTACAAGAAGTGCCACGGCGCGAACAACTGACCTCGTAGCACCCAGCGATCCCGGCGTGCGGTCGCCCTATCGGGAGGCCGCACGCGGCATGCAACGGCTAGAATGGCAGGAGCCATGGTAGAGGACCGCACAGCAGATATCGCAGCCACCGCCGAGCGTCTCGTACGCATCGGTGAGTACCTGCATCTGGACGCGAAACGCCTCGAGGCCGACGCGCTCGAGGCGAAGGCCGGCGAGCCCGGCTTCTGGGACGACCAGGCCAACGCGCAGGCCGTCAGCCGCAAGGCCGCCGAGTTCCGCGATGAGATCGCTTCCTTCGAGGCGATTCGTGATTCCCTCGCCGATGCCGAAGCCGGCAACGAGCTCGCGCTCGCCGAGGATGACGCGGAGACCGGCGTCGAGGTCGCGCGCACGATGAAGGATGTCGAGCGCCGCGTGAACGACCTCGAGCTCGCTTCGTGGTTCACCGGCGAGTTCGACCACGGCGACGCGCTCGTCACCATCACTCCCGGTCAGGGCGGTCTCGAGGCGCAGGACTGGGCCGAGATGCTGCTGCGGATGTATACGAAGTACGCCGAGCAGCGGAAATGGAAGATCGACCTCAACGACGTCCCTCAGGGCGTGGAGCTGGGCATCGACCGAGCCGTCTTCACCGTGCATGGCAAGAACGTCTACGGGATGCTCGCCTCCGAGTCCGGCGTCCACCGCCTCGTCCGCATCAGCCCCACCGACGAGAAGAAGCGCCGCCAGACCACGTTCGCCGGCGTCGAGGTACTCCCGCTGCTCCCGGACGACATCGACGTCGAGATCCGCGACGAGGACATCCGCGTGGACGTGTACAGGTCGAGCGGCCCCGGCGGCCAGTCGGTCAACACCACCGACTCTGCGGTGCGCATCACGCACATGCCCACGGGCCTCGTCGTCACCTGCCAGAACGAAAAGTCGCAGCTCAAGAACAAAGAGACCGCGATGAAAATCCTCCGTTCGCGCATCTACGAGATCCGCAAGGCCGAGCGCGACGCCGAGATCGAGGCGATGAAGGGCGAGAAGCGCGAGATCAGCTTCGGCAGCCAGATCCGCAACTACGTCCTGTATCCGTACCAGCTGATCAAGGACGTACGCACGGGCGTCGAGACCGGGGACGTCAACGCCGTTCTCGGCGGGGACATCGACCGTTTCGTGGTCGCGTACCACCGTTGGAGGGTCGGCGCGGAGATCGGCGCCGCCACCGGCGGGGGAGCGACGTCCTGATGCGCCTGCTGGCCGACCTCCACACCCACACGGTCGCCTCCGGGCACGCCTTCTCCACAGTGACGGAACTCGCCACTGCCGCGTCGGAAAAGGGCCTCGAGTTGATAGCATTCACCGACCACGGCCCATCCGTGCCCGGTGGCGCTCACTTCTGGTACTTCTGGAACGCCAAGGTCGTCCCTCCCCGCATCGCGGGCGTGCGCGTGCTCCGCGGCTGCGAGGCCAACGTCGCCGACACCGAGAGCGGTCTCGACTTGCCGGATCAGGTGCTCGCCGGCCTCGATCTGGTCGCGGTCGGGTTCCACCCGCTCACCGGGTTCGACGAGTGCGACCGCGCGCGGAACACGGCCGCGCTCCTGCGTGCTATGGCCAATCCGCTCGTGGATATCGTCACGCACCCCGGCAACGCCGCCGAGTTCCCTCTGAACGCCGCTGAGGTCGTCGCTGCGGCCGTCGCGCACGGAGTAGCGCTGGAGCTCAACAATCACTCCTTCGACCCCCGCAGCGGCCGCTCAGGGGGCCGTGCGACCGAGCGTGAGTTCGCCATCGCCGCTCGTGATGCGGGCGCGTGGATCTCTCTCGGCTCCGATGCGCACTACCACGACCAGGTCGGCGACCTCGCCAACGCACTCGCGGTCGTCGAGGAGATCGGCTTCCCGCGCGAGCGCATCGTGAACATCGACGCGGCAAGCACACTGGCGTTCCTCAATGGCAGGCGCGATCCCGCGCGCGGCCGCGTGGAATCGCACACAGAGGCGCGCCCCTGATGGTCAGAGAGACGCTGAAGCGCATGGCCCCCGGACGAGTCCTGCGCTCGCGGCCCGTCCGCGACTACTTCTGGATGACGGTCGGGATACTGATCACGGCGTACGCGCTCGACGCATTCCTCATTCCGAACAAGATCGCCGCGGGTGGCGTCTCGGGACTTGCCACCGTCGTCTTCTACGCACTGAAGGATGCCGGCCTTCCATCGATCCCGGTCGGCGTCACGATGCTCGTCCTCAACGTTGTCCTGCTCGCTGTCGGCATCCGCGCCCGAGGGTGGCGGTACGGCGCCAAGACCCTGTACGGGGCCCTGGGGCTCTCCGTCGCCATCGATGTCATGGCGCCGTTCATCCAGCCGCTCGCCACCAAGGACCCGCTGCTCGCCGTGCTGTGGGGCGGCGCGCTCACCGGTATCGGCATGGGGATGGTCTTCCGTGTCGGCGGCAACACCGGCGGCACCGACATCGTCGCCCAGCTGCTCACCAAGAAGGTCAGCCTCGGCGTCGGCCAGCTGATGCTGCTCGTCGATGCGTGCGTCCTGCTCGTCGCCGCCCTGAAGTTCGGCCCCGAACTGGCGCTCTACGGCGCGGTGGCCGTCTTCGTCACCACGACGACCATCGACGTGGTCCAGGAAGGCCTCTCCACCGAGAAGGCCGCGTTCATCTTCTCGAAGCTCAACGACCAGATCGGCGAGGCGATTATGAGCGAGCTCGGGCGCGGCGCGACCGCTTTCGCGGCCCGGGGCGTCTATACCGGCGAGGACCGGGAGGTTATCTTCTGCGTGGTCTCCCGCAGGGAGCTCGACGATCTGAAGAACATCGTGCACACGATCGACCCGGAAGCGTTCGTCGTCATCTCGGACGTGCATGAAGCACTCGGCGAAGGATTCAAGGAGGCACGGATCAGACGATGAGCCAGCCCGACCTCGTGCACGTCGCGCATCTCTGTCAGGCGATGCGCCGCGACATCATCGAGATGGTCGCCGCGGCCGGTTCCGGCCACCCCGGCGGATCCCTCTCAGCTGTCGAGATCGTCGCCACCCTGTACTCCTCCGTCATGAAGCACGACCCTGCCGACCCGAAAGCGCCGGGCCGCGACCGGTTCGTGCTCTCCAAGGGCCACGCGGCGCCCGTTCTCTACGCTGCGCTCGCCGAGACCGGCTACCTGCCGCGCGAGGAGCTCACCACCCTCCGCAAGCTTGGAAGCCGCCTGCAGGGCCATCCCGACATGCACAAGCTCCCGGGCGTGGAGGTCTCCACCGGCTCGCTCGGGCAGGGACTCGCGCTCGCGAACGGCATGGCGCTCGCGCTGCGCCTTGACGGAAATGCCGAGTCCACCGTGTTCTGCCTGCTCGGCGACGGCGAGCTCCAGGAAGGCTCCGTGTGGGAGGCCGCGATGGCCGCCGCTCACTACAACCTCTCCAACGTGGTCGCCATCGTCGATCTTAACGGCCTCCAGATCGACGGCCCTACCTGCGAGGTCATGGACCTCGGCAACGTGCTCGAGAAGTTCGCGGCGTTCGGGTGGACCGTCATCACCTGCGACGGCCATTCCGTCGAGGCGATGCACGATGCGTTGACTCGCGCGAAGGCGGAGCGGGAGCGCCCCGCAGTGGTGGTCGCGCGCACGATGAAGGGCCGCGGGGTCTCGTTCATGGAGAACCTCTGCGACTGGCACGGCAAGGCGCCGAACGCTGACGAGTGCGCTCGCGCGCTTGTGGAACTCGCGGACTAGGGGACACCAAGATGGCAGACAGAGCTACCCGCGAGGCCGTGGGCGCGACGCTTGTTGCACTGGCCGCTGAAGGCCGCGACGACATCGTCTCGCTCGATGCCGACCTGGCGAAGGCCACCACCACCGTGAAGTTCAAGGCAGCGTATCCCAACCGCTTCTTCGACATGGGCATCGCCGAGCAGAACATGATGGGCACCGCCGCCGGCCTCGCCGTGGGAGGCAAGACGCCGTTCGCGTCCACCTTCGCGGTCTTCGCGGCCGGCCGCGCGTACGACCAGATCCGCAACTCGATCTGCTACGCGAACCTCGGCGTGAAGATCGCCGCCACGCACGCGGGCATCACCGTCGGCCCCGACGGCGGGTCGCACCAGATGGTGGAGGACATCGCGCTCATGCGCGTGCTCCCGAACATGCAGGTGCTCGTTCCGGCCGACTTCGGATCGGCCTGCGCTGCGATCCGCATCGCCTCCGAGGCTCCCGGCCCGTTCTACGTGCGCCTCGGCCGCGTCGCGGTCCCGCAGGTCCACGCGGACGACGCCGCGTTCGAGCTCGGCCGCTCCTACGTGCTGCGCGAGGGCACCGACGTCACGCTCATCGCGTGCGGCGGCATGGTCTGGCGTGCGCTTGCCTCCGCTGACGCGCTCGCCACCGAGGGCGTCAGCGCCGAGGTCATCGACGCCATGAGCCTCAAGCCGTTCGATGTCGCCACGCTCGTGAACTCGGCCGCCAAGACCGGCGCGGTTGTCTCCTGCGAGGAACACAGTGTGATCGGCGGACTCGGCGCCGCGGTCGCCGTGGCGCTCTCCGAGAACGCGCCGTGCCCGCTGGAGCTCGTCGGCGTCCACGATGTCTTCGGCACCTCCGGAGAGCCTGACCCGCTCATGGTCCACTTCTCGCTTACCTCAGACGACATCGCCGCCGCTGCCCGCCGGGCGATCGCGCGGGCCTCGTGACCGACTCTTCCGTCCACCACCCTCCCTGCGGAGATTCGGTGGAGGAAGCCGGGCCATACGCCCTCTTTGCTACCATTAACGGCTGGGACACGCCCACACTGCCATGGAGTCGCCCATGATCTCGATGAAGAACGTCAGTAAGGTCTACGTCGCGGACAAGCCGCCGGCGCTTTCGGACGTGGACTGCGAGATCGCCCAGGGCGAGTTCGTGTTCATCGTCGGCCACTCCGGCTCCGGCAAGTCGACCTTCATCCGGCTGCTCCTTCGTGAGCTCCTGCCGACTTCCGGCAAGATCACCGTATCGGGCCAGGACGTCGTCCACATGAAGAACTCCCGGATCCCGTACCTGCGCCGCAACATCGGCTGCGTGTTCCAGGACTTCAAGCTCCTTCCCAACAAGACCTCGTACGAGAACATCGCATACGCGCTCGAGGTCATCGGCAAGTCGCGCCACGTCATCGCGACCCAGGTCCCCGAGGTCCTGCGTCTGGTCGGACTCGAGGACAAGACGGACTCGTATCCGGATGAACTGTCCGGTGGAGAGCAGCAGCGCGTCGC
>JANYLP010000105.1 GCA_025361445.1 Coriobacteriia bacterium | reverse complement strand
CAGCGCACAGGGCTGACGCGAAGCTTGCACCTCTCGAACAAGCGTATCGAGCGGATGGCGTCAGCTACACTCGTCCCAAAGCGCATGATCACCGCTGAAGCGCCCAACGTTCGATGCACCTAGGAGAGGTCGCCTCGTGCCCTACTACCAGAAGGACGTCGACGCCATGGCGGCGCTGAGGTCGGAACTCGCGACCTTGGGTCTGCCGATGGTGCGCTTCGGAAGTGCAACGCGATCATGAACGCGATCGAGATCCAGGTGGCGGATGAGCACGACGACAGCCGGGTGGTCGACTCGCTGTTCGCGTCCCTGTCGCTTGCAGCCGAGCCGATGGGTTCGCCCGCCGGTGTGCACTTCCGGCAGCGGGTCGTCGACTGTCGGGAGCACATCGCCAAACGACTCTCGCGCCGCGCGGCCGGCGGCCGATAGCGGTGGCCTTCACCGAGCTGGAACTCAAGCGTATCGACAGGACGGTGGGCGAGTTGTGTCGGCGATCGTCACCGGCGGAGCACGCGGACGAGCTCCGCTTCGAGTGCGACATCGACGGTCACACCGTCTCCGTCATGGAAATGCGCCCACCGTGGGATGGCCGCCCCGGCGACTGGACGCGGCACGGTGTCGCCCGGTTCCGGTACTTCCGCACGCGGAACGAGTGGAAGCTCTACTGGATGCGCGCCGACCTCAAATGGCACGTCTACGAGCCGCAAGCACCCACCAATGACCTGGCTCGGCTCGTCAAGGTGGTCGAAGAGGACAAGTACTGCGCCTTCTTCGGGTGAGCCCGGGCATCGAACAATGGCATCGACGCCGACAAATCGCGGTAGTGAGGTAGTCTGAGTCGAGACGTGGACGGGCCGCGGTCCGCCGCTCATGCCAAACAAGTTAGCCACAGCCCATCTCCGTGGTATCATTAGTTGTACCTTAGGAGGTGCGTCCAATGAGTACATTGCCCGCCATCATCCCAATCTCCGACTTGCGCCAGGACACGGCTGGTGTCATCAAGCGTGTCGTCGCGACAGATGAGCCCGTTGTGATCACGCAGCGCGGGCGCGCTTCGGCCGTCCTCGTGAGCGCAGACGCCTATGAGCGCACTCAGTACGAGAACGAGTTGCTCCGCGTTCTTGCACGAGGCGATGCTGAGATCGCCGCCGGGCTCGGGCGCGATGCCGATGACGTCATGGCGGAGGCCCGCGCCCTGCTCGGAGAGGACTAGTCCCGATGCGTGTGCGGTTCACGCCACAAGGAGAGCGCCAGTACCTCGATGCGCTGCGCTTCCTCCGCTCGAAGAACCCGGCGGGCGCGGTCACTGTCATGCGACGAGCTGAGGCTGTGATCGCGCAACTCCGCGACCAGCCGCTCTCCGGTCACTCGATCCCTGAGTATCCGGACTTGCCGCATCGCGAGTTGCCGGTGCCGCCGTACCGCTTCTTCCATCGAGTCGTCGAAGGCACCGTTTGGATCACCGCAGTCTGGCATGCGCGCCAAGTACCGCAGGAACCGAGTACGAAGCGCGTGCCCACTCGAATAGGCGCATGAAGCGGGCAACGCCCGCTACAATGACCTGGCGGTCCTTGAACGCCGCTGACGCATGAAACGTTCGCGACACCACGCAGGGGGACGCATTGACGGACCGGATCCGGAGCCTTCGCTGGGTAGTCATCCCTGATGTGATCGCCGTTGTCACGGGAGTGGTTGCGATCGGCATCTGGCGGTTCGCTATGGACCTTTCCGGATTCGCTGGTCAACTCCACGCGTTCCCGTCCACAGACAACGTAGCGTCGAACGCGCTGTGTCGGTGTTTCGGATTCCGCTCGCTCGGTGCGGTGGGCTTCCTCAGACCTTCGCAGCCTTCGGGGGCCTAGACGCGCCCATGCCGTTGAGTGCGACCGCCTGGGAAACGAGTGCCTTGAAGGCGGACTCGTCAACGCTTTCGCCTTCGTGGATGTCGATCGCGCGGCGCACGTTGCCCTCAAGACTCGAGTTGAACAGATGTGCCGGGTCATCCAGAGACGCGCCCTTGGCAAACGTGAGCTTCACGACGTTGCGGTAGACCTCACCGGTGCAGATGATGCCGTCGTGAGACCAGGTTGGCGTGCCCGGTGACTTGGGCTTCACCCACTTCAGATCCTCAACCGCCTCAGGATCCGCCGCTTTGATGAGATCGCGCATCCTGCCGAGGGTCCTCCCGCGCCAGTCCCCGAGATCGGCGATCCTCTGCGAGATGAGCTCCGATACCGACTGGCTTTGGGTCGCGTCTGACTCGATCATGTTCGCTCCTAACGGGTCCGGAAGTGCGCCGAGCGCGGGACACCAGAGAGTGTTCGTGCCACACTTCAGGATAGCTTCTCGACGCCGAGCCGGTGCTGTCGGGGACGGTCTGTCTCGGTTGAGAGATGGTTCCCCGCCGGCGCCGCCTCCAAGCCGCGTTCGACACCGGGTGCGGCACGGGCGAGGCTCAGCGACTGGGGGTCGTGTGCGCGAGGGAATGGCATTCAGAGTCACTTTCTTGTGGCGGGCGTTCTGGAGCGGACGCTGTAATCCGCCAGGCGTTGGGCCGCTCAGCCGCCGAACGAGCAGGGACGGGCCCGCGTGACCGCCTCGACGAGCACGGGCACAGGCCTCATCAGGGTCGCCTGCGTCGGCGACAGCATCACACATGGGACATTCGTCTGGCGCCGACGCCGGAACTGCTACCCGACGCGACTGCAAGCGATGCTCGGGGAGCGATTCTGCGTGCGCAACTTCGGTGTCAACGCCCGCGCGGTCCAACAGGCCGCTGACTTTTCCTACCGGAGCAGCGCAGCATTCGGGCAGAGCGGCGCATTCGGGCCGGACATCGTGCTCATTATGCTCGGCACGAACGACTCAAGGCGCCACAACTGGAAGGGCGCGGAACCGTTCTCGCACGACTACCGCGCACTCGTTGCCCACTACCGGTCGCTGGCCTCGAGTCCGCGTGTGTGGCTGCTGACTCCGCCCGCGCTCTTCCGCCTGGGGAGAAGCGCGAAGGTGCGCTACGGCATGGACGATGCCGCGATCCGGGAGATGTGCTGCGCGATCGAGAGCATCGGCCGCGAGCTCGGATGCGGCATCATCGACGTCAACCGGATCACCGCCGGACACCCGGAGGCGTTCAGGTTCGACGGGGTACATCCCGGTTCGGCAGGCGCGACACTGATCGCGCAGGCCGTCAGCGAGGCGCTCGCGAGCGAAATGGCCGACGTCACCCGGTGAGGATTTGATATGCGGGTCGAGGATCTGAGGCGCTACGTCAAGACAACTGAGAAGCTGGTCGTGCCGACCAAGGTGGCGGCTACGATGCAGGGCATCGGCATGCTCCACAAGCTGCCGCTCGGACTCCAGCGCTCTATCGTCAACAGAGGCGCGCGCACCAACCCGTACATGAGTTTCGTCGTCGAGCCGTACAGCGTCTTCCTCGCCTTCGAGATCCTTGATACGGAGGCCGCCGAGCGACTCCTCCCGCCGCACTACAGCCTGCTCCCTGCGGCGATGTTCGGCGACACCGCCAAGCGACCGTGCGCGATCATCAGCGCCTTCAACGTGCACACCAGCGTGTTCTGGGGCAGCCGCGTGGAGTTCTACCTGGTCGCTGAGAACTGCGATACGGGCCTGTTGTCGTGGATCATCGACGAGTACGAGAGCAGCGCGCCCAGCTACGACCCCCGGCGGGGATTCATCATGCCGAGCACGGCTCACTCGGTCGTCACCACCTCGTACGTGGGAGAGGTGATCGTCGATGTCGCGAGCGCGCAGTCGACCAACAGCCTCGCGCTCGTCGCGGATCTGAACAACGCGGCGCTCACCGAGCTCGATCAGCGCCTTTGGGTGGAGGGGAACCTCTCGGTCGACTACGGGGGTGAGCTGCAGCAATGCACCAAGCCGTTCAGCCTGGTGTTCGACCCCAGGGAGATGACCCGGGCACTGAAGGTCCCGCTCGAGGCTATCTCGCTGTGCACCAACACGTTCGGCAAAGGAATGCTGGACCCCGTGCCGTTCGAGGCGGCGTGCTTCCCGTACGCGCAGCACTTCGTCACGACGAGCGTCCCGACCGCCACCACCATGCGCACCGCTGAGGACCTCGAGAAGGCCGTCACCGAGCTCAACAACGAGCTGAACGCACCGCGCTAGGCGTTACTGCGCAAGCAGGGTCGACAGCTCCACCCATCGGTCCTCAAGGTCGGCGGTCTGACTCTCGATGCCGTGGAGCCGCGCCTGTATGTCCACGAGTGCCACGTAGTCGGAGTGTCCCGCTTCCCGCATGTCCGCACGGGCCGCTTCGGCCTGAGTGCCGAGGGCGTCCAGCTTGCGCTCTGTGGCGGCGAGTTCCTTCTTCATGCTCTTCTCATCCGATCTCGACAGGACGCTGGGATCGGCGGGCTTCGTGCTCGGTTTCGGGCTCTCCGACTCGGATGCCGCGCGTGCATCGCTGCGTGCGTCCAGAAGCCGCAGGTACTCGTCGACGCCTCCGGGGACGTGGCGAATCCTGCCGTCGACGATCGCGAACTGGTCGTCGGTGACGCGCTCCATCAGGTATCGGTCGTGAGTGATGAGAAGAAGCGTGCCGGGCCACGAATCCAGCAGGCTCTCGACGACCGCGAGCATGTCGATGTCCAGGTCGTTGTCCGGCTCATCGAGGATCAGCACGTTCGGCTTCTCCAGCAGGATGAGCATCAACTGGAGGCGTCGCTTCTGCCCACCGGACAGGTCGGCGACCACCGCCGAGAGCTGGGCGGCGTCGAAACCGAGACGCTCCAGGAGTTGGGCGGGCGTGAGCTCCTTGCCGTCGAACTCGTAGCGCGTCTTGTAGCGTGAGAGGACCTCGCGGACCCGGTAGCCGCCCAGCTCGTTGAGTTCCTCGAGGTGTTGCGACAAGACGGCGAATTTCACGGTCTGGCCGATCTTCACGTGGCCTGCGGTCGGCTCGAGCGACCCCTGGATGATCCGCAGCAGCGTGGTCTTGCCCGACCCGTTCTCGCCGAGGATGCCGAATCGGTCTCCCGGGCCGATCTGCCACGTGAGCCGGTCTATCACCGCACGCTCGCCGAAGCGCTGGGTCACGTCGACAAGGTCGACGACCTGCTTGCCGAGGCGGGACATGGCTGTCTGCTTGAGCTCGATGGAGTTGCGCACGGGTGGCTCCTCGGCGATGAGCGCGCGCGCCGCTTCGACGTGGAACTTCGGCTTGGTCGCTCGGGCTCGAGCCCCGCGAGAGAGCCAGGCGAGCTCTTTGCGCATGAAGTTCTGGCGCTTCTGCTCGGCCGTCTCGGCGGCGGCCAGGCGTTCGACCCGCTGCAAGACGTAGGCCGAGTACCCGCCTCCGAACTGATCGACCTGCCCGTGGTGCACCTTCCACATGCCGAGGCAGACCTCGTCGAGGAACCAGCGGTCGTGCGTGACGACCAGAAGAGCCCCCGACTTCGCGGACCAACGGCCCTTGAGGTGTTCGGCCAACCACGCGATTGCGTGGACGTCGAGGTGGTTGGTGGGCTCGTCGAGCATGAGCACGTCGCACTCTCCGACGAGCACGCGGGCAAGGTCCACCCGACGCCGCTGTCCGCCGGAAAGGTCGCCCACCGGGCCGTTCCACGGGATGTCAGCGAGAAGTCCGCCGATGATGCTCCGGGTCCGGGCATCGGACGCCCACGAGTGTTCGGGAGCATCCCCGACGACCGCGTCGGCGACTGTCGAGTCAGGATCGAGGGAGTCGGTCTGCCCGAGCGTCAGGATGGTGGTCCCGCCGCGTCGCATGATGCGGCCGTCATCGGGCTCAACTTCGCCGGCCAGCAGCGCCAGAAGCGTCGACTTGCCGTCGCCGTTGCCGCCGACAACGCCGATGCGGTCGCCGTCGTTGATCCCGAGTGTGACCGAGTCGAATACCTTCTTCGTCGGGTACTCAAGGTGGACGCTGTCGCATCCGAGCAGATACGCCACTCGACGAACCTCAGTCCTTACGGGGGCGGCCGGCACGAACGGCACCGGTCACGGTGCGTGAGCACACAGGATACCGCCACCGGCGGCGCGCCAGGCGCACGTGGAGGTTGCGACCGACGGTCGGGGCATAATGAGCATCGATGCCGCCCCCGGTAAGGAGACAGCGATGCCCGATCACCCGCCCATGCCGAGCGTCGGCGCCCCGGCCCCTGAGATCGATGCGGAAACGACGGGCGGCGGTCGGTTCATCCTGTCAGCGCACCGCGGGAGCTGGGTGGTCGTGTTCTTCTACGTCCGCGCCAACACACCCGGTTGATGCCATGAGGCAGCCGACTTCCAGGCGCACCTGGCCGAGCTGGAGTCGCTGAACGCCCTCGTGGTGGGCGTGAGCGCGGACAAGCCTGAGAGGCAGCAGTCGTTCATCGACGCGTTCTCTCTGACCTTCCCGATGATCCCCGACGTAGAGAAGCGAGTCATCGACGACTACGGCGCGCGTGCGGTGCTTGGGATCGTCGCGAAGCGAAGCACGTTCCTGATCGACCCGGATGGCACGGTGGCCGCCACGTGGCCCGCAGTCGTTATCGAAGGGCATGTCGAGGACGTGATAGCGACCATCTGCAGGCTGTCGTGAGCACGCCTGCTTCAGTCTCCGGCGAGCCTATGATCCGGTCGGCACATCCGTCCGACTTCGGCGACATCCTGCGTCTCAACACCGAGTGGGTCCACTTCACGAGCCATCTGGACGCGGCGGCGCTCGCGATTCTGCACGGGCAAAGCCCCTATCACCGCGTCGTAGTGTCGGGTGGCCGTGTGGTCGCCTTCCTCCTGGCACTGCGTGAGCGTTCCGACTACGCCAGCCCGAACTACCGCTGGTTCGACGACCGCGGCGGGTCGTTCCTCTACGTCGATAGGGTCATCGTCAGCAGCTCCGAGCAGGGCCGCGGCGTCGCCTCGATGCTCTACGACGACCTCCTCGCTTTCGCGCGGGAGTCGGGCGCGGGGCGGGTCGTGTGCGAGCTGGACATCGAGCCCCCGAATGAGGCATCGCGCCGTTTCCACGATGGCTACGGCTTCCGCGAAGTGGGCACGCAGCTGGTCGCGAACGGCACCAAGAAGGTTTCGCTGCGGGAGCTTGTCATCGGCTGAGGTGGGCCGGCTGCCTCGTGGTTAGGCGGGCCGTTCGTCGCTATCCCGTCGTCGCGTGTTGCGTTGTGCATTCAGCTCTGTGTAGCCTCTTCATTCTCGCAACAACCTCCCGCAAGCACGGGCCATGTTCACGTGTGTTCTCTTGCCGGGGGGAGTCGAATCTATGAAGAGGTCTGTTCTTGTTGCGTGCGTGGTTCTGATGATGGTGTTCGCGGGGGTTTCGAGTGCGTTCGCGGGGGTCGGGTACTACTCAGCCGACGTGGCGACCAAGGTCGGGAGCGGCTGCACGGGCACGGGGACCGCGTACAACAGGGTCTCCGACATGAAGACCGTCGTCGACGTGACGTACAAGCATCAGGTCTGGGGCTACGCCATCACGTCGCTCAAGGACTCGGATGGACCGAGCGCCGTCAAGCCGTACTACATCTACGCCAGCGCAAAGGTCATGTACGTCACGTGGCACCTGGTCGTCGGCAACGTGTACGCCTCTGCTACCGAGTCGTTCCACAATGCCAGTCCCTACACGGCTTCATCGATCAACAGCGGTACCGCCTACGCCTACAACTACGGCGGGATTGCCAAGTACGCCTACACGAGCGGATCGCATCAGTTCCGCTACAACGCTGCTGCGGCGCTGTACACGTGGGGCACCTACGTCGAGATCCGGAATCCGAATCCTTGGTAGCGTGCCGGTTCTTGAGGAAGTGCTAGTCAACGCGCTGCACAGGAGGGGGATACTTGTCCCTCCTGTGCAGCGCTTCTTTGTGGGGAGACCTGTGAGACAGCTCAAGTGCGCCATCTCGAGCGTTCTGCTCTTTGCTGCGTGTGTCTCGTTCGTGGGTTGTGCGGCCCCGGCGACGCCGCCGCAGCCGCCCGCGCCGGCGGTCGTCGAGTCGACGG
>JANYLP010000066.1 GCA_025361445.1 Coriobacteriia bacterium | reverse complement strand
AACGAATAAACAGCTTTATGCTGAAATCGTCGGACAAACTATTGAATTTGCAGAACGGGAATTGCTGCATCCAAACGGAGGATTTTACGCTTCAATAGACGCCGACAGTGAACATCTTCTGGGCGAGCGGGATCGTTGGTCTGGCGCCTATCGTCGTGGCGGTGATCGTCTGGTGGTCCATCGAGATCGCCGACGCCCTTGGCCCGACCGCACAGACGACGGCGATCGCCTCACTACTTCTCGCGCTGCTGATCCTGCTGTTCGGCTACGGGTTCAAGACCGACGGGCCGCCGCTGGGGCTGCCCGACACCGTCGATACCGGCGCGTACGCGGGCATGAAGACGAGCACCAAGCGGGCCACCGAGGTCGACGCGTTCATGGCACTCTCGGAGAAGTGGGTCGGCCCGACGACGTCCGTGACCGTAGTGGACATGCCGGGCGCCTACCTGCTCACCGGTGGCCTCCCGCTGACCAACGTGGTCTGGCTCGATCCCGGTCCGTTCGACGAGTTCACGGTCGCGTACCTCGACCGCACCGGGAAGTGGCCGGAGGTCGTGTTCGTGCCGCTGCTGCGCCTCGATCAGCCGCCGTCCATCATCGAGACGTCCCCATTCCTGTCCGCCGTGCTGAAGCGCTACAAGCTGGCGGAGCGCTCGTTGAGCGCGGGTGTCGCGGTCTTCACATCGAGCGACTACGAGCCGCCCGCTGTCATGGCACCGGGGGCAGGCACCGGTCGCTAGCGCTAGACTGTCCCACAGGGGGATCTGAAACCGTCAGAGAGGCACGCACTTGAAGGCCATCATCCCGGCCGCCGGGCTCGGAACGCGGTTCCTTCCGGCGACCAAGGCTCAACCCAAAGAGATGCTGCCGGTCGTGAACAAGCCGGTCATCCAGTACGTGGTGGAAGAGGCCGTCGCGGCGGGCGCCACGAGCGTGCTGATCGTCACCGGCCGCGGCAAGCGTGCGATCGAGGACCACTTCGACCGCTCGGTCGAGCTCGAGGAGCTTCTCGAGCGCTCGGGCGCGACGGAACAACTGCACGAGGTGCGCTCGGTCTCGGACCTCGCCGACGTCTTCTACGTTCGTCAGAAGCGGCCCCGTGGCCTGGGTCACGCGGTCTACTGCGGCGCGGCGCACGTGTGCGACGAGCCGTTCTTCGTGCTCCTCGGCGACGTGATAGTGCCTCGCAACGACATACTGCCCAAGCTCAAGACCGTGCATGAGCGCTATGGCGGATCCGTCGTCGCGGTCACGCCTGTGGAGCCCGCGCTCGTCTCCCGATACGGTGTCATCGCCGGCGAAGAGGTCGAGCCCGGCGTGTGGCGGGTCACCGACCTGGTGGAGAAGCCGACGGTCAACGAAGCGCCTTCGACGCTGGCCATCTTCGGGCGCTACCTGCTGACACCCGCGATCATGAAGATCCTGCCCGCGATCGCGCCGGGGCGTGGGGACGAGATCCAGCTCACCGACGCCCTGCGCGAGCTTCTGAAGATCGAGCCGATCCACGCCGTGATCGATCCTGATCCGGGCTTCGACACGGGCAACGTGTTGGCATGGCTCGAAGCGAACGTGGCGATCGCGCTTTCGTCTTCCCGGTACGGCTCCGCTCTGCGTGCCTCTCTGGAGATGCTGCTGGCGAAAGATGCGGGAAGCCGATGAGCGGGGCGAGACTCCTCTCCGTCATCGTTCCGGTCTACGGCAGTGAGTCGATCCTGCCGGAGACCCACAGGCGCCTATCCGAGATGCTCACGTCGCTCGGCCCCGAGCTCGAGCACGAGATCATCTTCGTCAACGACGGCAGCCCTGACGGCGCGATGGATGCGTTGCGCGTGATCTCAGCTTCCGACCCTCGCGTTCTGGTCATCTCGTTCTCCCGCAACTTCGGGCATCAGGTCGCCATCACCGCGGGGCTCGACGCCGCGCGCGGCGACGCCGCGGTCATCATCGACGACGACTTGCAGGACCCGCCCGAGGCCGTCGTCGCGATGGTGGAGAAATGGCGCGAGGGATTCCAGGTCGTGCACGGCGTGCGTTCCGAACGCAACGGCGAGACGTGGTTCAAGCGCGCGTCGGCTTCGATCTTCTACCGGGTCATGCAGTCGTTGTCCGATACGCCTCTGCCGCTCGACTCCGGCGATTTCCGCCTGATCGACCGGATCGTCATCGATGCGCTCGCCGGCATGCGCGAGGAGAGCCGTTACGTCCGCGGCATGGTCGCTTGGACCGGCTTCCGCCAGTGTCAGGTCACGTACGTGCGCGAGGCACGCTTCGCGGGTACCGGCAGTTACACGATGCGGCGCATGCTGAAGCTGGCGATCGACGGGGCGTTGAGCTTCTCGGTGCGGCCGCTGCAGGTCATGTCGCACATCGGCCTGCTGGTGACCGGGGGAGCGACGCTCTGGGGGCTGTGGCTCATCGCTGAGCGCCTCCTCGGCGTCGCGACCGTGCCCGGCTGGACCTCCACCGTCGTCGCCGTGTTGTTCATGGGCGGACTGCAGCTGGTCTCGCTCGGGGTGCTGGGTGCGTACCTCGGCCGCATCTTCTACGAGACGAAGCGTCGCCCTCTCTACTTCGTCGCCGAACGGATCGGCGGCAAGCCCGACGACGAGGCGGCATGAGCGACGTCACCCCGCTCGTGACCATCGGCATACCCTCGTATCAGTGCGCGGACTTCATCGGCGAGGCGGTCGCCTCGGCGCTGTCGCAGGACTTCGCCGATCTCGAGGTGGTCGTCGTTGACGACGCATCCACGGACGGCACGATGGAGGTCCTCGCGGGTTTCGACGATCCCCGCCTGCGCGTCCTCGTGAACGACGGCAACGTGGGCCCCGGCCGCAACTGGAACCGGGTGCTCGAAGAGGCGCGCGGTCGATACGTGAAGGTGATGGGCTGCGACGACGTGCTGCTGCCCGGATCCGTCGGGGCGCAGGTCGCCGTTCTGGAAGCGGATCCCGAAGTGGCTATCGTCACCGGCCCCCGCATACTTGTCACCGAGAAGGGCCGGCGCATCATGCGCCGCGGCAATGGCGGGATCCGTGGCAAGGCGAAGGGTGCCGAGGCGGGCCGCGCGATGGTCCGTCGCGGCAGCAACCTGGTCGGCGAGCCGTGCGCGGTGCTGGCGCGTGCTTCGGCCATCGTCGAAGCCGGCGGATTCCACGAAGGCAACCCGTACTGCATCGACATGGAGATGTGGCTGCGACTGCTCGAGATCGGCGACCTGTACGTCCTCGACGAGCCGGTCGCCAAGTACCGCATCGTCGGAGCGTCGTGGAGCGCGGCGGTCGCAGACACGCAGGACCACGACGTCATCGAGCTGCTCCGGGAGATGACCGCGCGCGGCGCGTTCGGCACGACCCCAGCGGATGCCGAAGACGGGGCTCACTATGCGCGCCGACAGGCGTTCGGACGCCGACTAGTCTACAAGGCCCTTTTCGACGTCGAGCTCCAGCGGAAGGTGCTCTACCTGATGATCGGCGGCTGGAACACGCTGTTCGGGTTCCTCGCCTTCTCCGCCGCCTACTTCCTGCTCGTGGAGAAGCTCGGCGTGCTCTACGCGTTCGCGTTCATCGCTTCCTACACGCTGGCAACGCTCAACGCCTATTGGGGATACAAGCTGGTGGTATTCCGCACCAAGACGAAGTTCCTGCGGGAGTTCCCGCGGTTCGCTATCGTGTACGTGGTCGCGCTCGGAGTGAACCTGGTCGTGTTCCCGTGGCTCACGAACACGCTGGGGCTTGATCCGTATCTGAGTCAGGCGATCTTCACCGTCGCGCTCGTTGTGGGGACCTACATCGTGAACAGGCGATTCAGCTTCAGACAGGAACACACAGCATGATCGACATCGGTTCTGCGCTGACGGGTTCGCGGTGTGTCGTCTTCGGCGGCACAGGCTTTCTCGGCACGCACATCACCGGGGAGCTCCTGGCCGCCGGTGCCGACGTCGTCGTCTTCGACCTGCGCGAGCCGCGCTCGCTCCCGGGAGTGCCCGCGCGCGAGGGCGCGCTCTCGTTCGTCGTCGGCGATGTCACCGATGCGGGCGCTGTGCGCCGTGTCATCAGCGGCGCCGACCACATCTTCGCTTTCGCCGGCGGCACGGGAGCGGTGCGCAGCCTCGCGAACCCGCTCGGGGACCTGCGCACGAGCTGCGAGGCGCAGCTCGTGCTGCTGGAAGCGATGAAGGACGTTGCACCGGGCGCTTCGGTCGTCTTCCCCGGTTCCCGGCTCGAGTACGGCAAGGCGCATACGCTGCCGGTCTCGGAAGAGCATTCGCTGCACGGCACCAGTCCCTACGCGCTGCACAAGATCGCGTGCGACGGCTATCACCACATCTACGCCGAGGCGCACGGGCTGCACACGATCGTGCTCCGTATCTCCAACCCGTACGGCTCGCACACGTCGGGTGACTCAGCGCGCCACGGCTACGGGATCGTGAACCGCTTCGTGGACATGGCGATGGCGGGCGACACGATCCCGCTCTACGGCGGAGGCGGACAACTGCGCGACCTCGTGTTCGTCGACGACGTCGTGCGCGCCGTCCTGCTGGCTGCGGTCGCGGACCGCGCCTGGGGCGAGGCGGTCAACATCGGCTCGGGCGTCGGCGTATCGCTGCGCACCGTGGCGGAGGCGGTCGTCGCCGAGGTGGGCGCGGGTGCTGTGGACGTCGACGCGCCCTGGCCCGCGGATGCTGCGGCCGTCGAGACCGGCGACTTCTTCTTCGACGTCTCGCTTGCGGGGAAGCTTCTGGGCTGGGCCCCGCGCGTTGGGCTTGACGAAGGCGTACGCAGGCTCGTCGAGGCTGCGCGGGGCTAGCGTGGCGGGCGAGCACCCACGGAGGGTTCTGGTCACCGGGGGAACCGGCTTCCTGGGCTCCCATCTGTGCGACCGGCTCATCGCTGACGGCTGTCACGTCATCGCTACCAGCAGTTCGGTGCCGGGCTCCGGCGGCAACGTCGCGGGCCTGATCGGCCATCCACGCTTCGAGCTGATCCGCCACGACGTGACCGAGCCGCTCTTCGTCGAGGTCGACGAGATCTACAACATGGCGTGCCCGGCGTCGCTGGTCGACAGCCGCAGGGACCCGATCCGTACCACGAAGATCAACGTGTTGGGCACCCTCAACATGCTTGGGCTTGCGAAGCGCACCGGTGCGCGCATCCTGCAGGCCTCGACCGCCGAGGTCTATGGTGAACCGCTCGTCCACCCGCAGGGCGAGGAGTACTGGGGCAACGTGAACCCCGTCGGCGTGCGTAGCTGCTACGAGGAGGGGAAGCGCGTTGCCGAGAGTTTGTTCTTCGACTACCGACGTCAGCACGATGTCGCGATAAAGGTCGCGCGGATCTTCAACACGTACGGTCCTCGCATGCGGCCGGATGACGGGCGCGTCGTGAGTCGCTTCATCGTGCAGGCGCTTGAGGGCGAAGACATCACCATGTACGGCGACGGCTCTCAGACCCGCACGTTCTGCTACGTCGACGATCTGATCGAGGGGCTCGTGCGGATGATGGCGACTCCCCCGGAGGTCACAGGACCGATCAATGTGGGCTCTGAGGCGGAGATCACCATGCTGGAGCTCGCCAGCGCCGTTATCGAGCTGACCCGCAGCCGATCTCGGGTCATTGTGGGTCTGGCATCACCCGACGACTCGAGCGTGCGACGGCCCGACACAGCGCGCGCGCAGGCGATCCTGGGCTGGCACGCGACGACGCCGCTGGCGGAGGGGCTGGCGAGGACGATCGAGTACTTCCGCGAGGCGTCGGAGCTCTAGGATGCCTGTCCGCCTGCGCCGGCCTCGTCAGATCCTACGCTTGATCACGCCTTCGTAGACCGCCATCAGCTGGTCCAGGTACTTCCCGTGGGCGTAGTGCTCGATCACAAGGTCTCTGCCCAGGATTCCCCGGCGCCGCATCTCACCGGGATCTGCAGCAAGCGTGTCGATGGCGGCCCGGAGCGCCTTCGAATCGCCCATGGGTA
The DNA here is from genome assembly GCA_025361445.1 of Coriobacteriia bacterium. Classification (GTDB taxonomy): domain Bacteria; phylum Actinomycetota; class Coriobacteriia; order Anaerosomatales; family PALSA-660; genus PALSA-660. The sequence goes on along the minus strand of JANYLP010000066.1, from coordinate 2,487 downwards.
CCGCCATGCCGCACTCGGGAGCGAACGTCACTTCGGGAACCGACGTTCCCTCGAAACAAACGACGGGGCGCCCGGCGGCCATCGCTTCTTGTGCCATAAGCCCGAAGGCCTCTCCCGTCGACGGCATGAGAAAGATGTCGCAGGCCGACAGGAAGCGCGCGTGCAGCTCAGCATCCTCTACCCAGCCGACCTCAACGATGTTGTACGAGGGAGCGAGTCCGTCCACGAGGTGGCGATGATCGCTGGTTAGAAGGGTAGTTGGTCTCGTAGGCGCCCCGGACGCCAGTGCCTCGAATATGTACGGCAGCCCCTTGAGGCCCGTCGTCGTGGAACGAAATGCGATGACCAAGTCATCGGCCGGTATGCCCAGCCTCCGCCGGCTCTCCGCGCGCTCAGACTCCCGAAGGTAGCCGTCTGCGGCGATCCCGTACGGGATGCGGTGCACGCGGTCGAATTGGGAGGTCAGCGGGCATCGGCGCGCCATGTCCAACATGTGCTCGGATGCGACGATGATCTCGGCATCGGTGCGTGCGTATACATCGCGCTTGACTCTCCACATTTGGCCGGCGCGGTCCTCAAGCATCGGATACGGCACACCCAGAGCTGGGCAGCCTTCGCACCCTGTGAGCCACTTGTCGCAGCTCCGGGGGTAGATGCAGTGTCCCGTGAAGGCCCACGGATCGTGAATCGACCAGACCGATGGCTTCAATTCGGTGAGCCAAGGCAGATCGAGCAGTGACACGACGCGGTTGTTGATCAGGTGGTAGTGCACGACGTCCGCGTTCCTGAACTCCGATGTCTCGGCGAGCACTCGTCCCCAAGGGTGTAACAGGCAGTGCATCGAGTGCCGCGTCTCCACCGCGCAGATGGACTCGAACAGTCGCTCGTCCTCGGGGCCCGTCAGCAGAGAGACGACGTCGGGGTTGTCGCTCAGCTTCGTGATTACCGCCTGTTTGCCCGCCACTCCACGCGCAGCAAGCTCCCCCAGCAAGTCGTAGCCGCCGAACCGCCGCCCGTTGAGATCGACATTGGTGACATGGAGAACCCTCATCGGATATCCAGTCGCTTCTCGCTCCTTCTTCTCGCGGCGACGATCCAGGCACGTCTCATGAGTACGGGGATGACGGCGAGCCCAAGCGATCGCTCATAGACGTCGACCTTTCGCTGCAACGGCCGAATCTGTTCATCGCGGACTTCTCGGACCAGTTCGAGCGCTCGGCGCGTAGCCTCCATCGCCTCAGGAGTGGAGTAGTCGAAGCCGCTCCCGCGCACCTTGTCCTCTTCTTGGCGGCTTGATGTCACTGAGAACCCTTCATCCGGGTCACTTGTCGCCTTCCGACTGCTTGAGCCTGCGTGTCTCGTCCAAGAGCGCTTGGAACTCAGAACCCGCTGAGTACTTCGCCTCGCAAACGTCTATACAACCGAACCCCAAGTTAGCCTTGGGTCCGCACGCGTGATAGACGCGCACATCGCGAACGACCCCGACACGATAGAAGGCGCGCGCACATCGTCCCCCGAAGTCCGCGTCCTCAAAGAAGAAGATCGTGCCCGGTCGCTCTGCGAAGTTGCCGATTCTGCTGATCACCGCACGCGATGTGATCGAGCACCAACCGCCGGTGGGACCGTGCTCGATCACCACATCGCCGTAGAGCTGCTCGTGATACTGGTCGATGGGCGGCTTAGCGCCATTGGTCAATTCGTCCTGGACGACGTTCGCGGCCAGGTATCCAGCGCGGGGCACCGTCTGGAACGCATGGATCATGTCGGCGAGCCAGCCCGTGGGGAAGTCGATCACGTCGTCGTCGATCTCGACGACGTATGCGCCCCTAGCGAGTGCAACGCCACGCGCCACTCCGTTTAGGCCGATGTTCTCCGAGCTGTGAACGATCTGCAGGCGGGGATCAGCGGCAGCCAGTCCGTCAAGGTATGGCGCGGTCCCATCGGTCGAGGCGTTGTCCCACACGATGATTTCGCAGTCCAATCCATGCGTCGTCTGGAGAACCGAGGCTATGCACAGCTGGAGCATGCGCACGCGGTTGAAAGTGACGATCACGATGCTGACGAGCGGAGCCCCGCTCGCGCCGACAGGAGTGCGCGGCCGCCATGTCAGATCCAGCGCGCGCCAGATCAGCGCTTTGACCCCCGAGCGGACCTCCTCGCGCTCGCCACCATCGAGGCCCCAGAAGTAGACGGCGACCCAGTAGAGACTGACGCTGAAGGCGCCGAGTGCAGCGATCCCCAGCAGGGAGCCCGAAAGCGGGGTCGCCACTAGCGCCATGCTGGTACCCAGCGGAACCAGCAGCAGGGGATAGGTCGGCATGACTGTCTCGCGGATCCAGCGTGACGGTGGGACATCGATCGTCTTCAGAAGCAAACGTATGTGAAGGGGATAGTCGATGAAGTAAGGAATCGCGGTACCGAGTACGACGCCCAAGATGCCCAAGTAGCGAACGAGCACCAGGCTGAGCAACAAGTTCAGCACCGCCA